>NZ_VPBP01000009.1:0-107565 GCF_013418685.1 Acinetobacter sp. YH12129 | reverse complement strand
TGGAAGCAGATGAAATATTATTGGCGAGATTTTCAAGTCATGACAGCTGATAAAATAGAGCAATGGGTGGAGAAAGTATCAAACCAATTCGGAAAAGAATACATGTTTACTTTTTAATGACAACTTACACATTCATCCATCGATTTAGTCGGTATGCGGTGTTTTGTTGCGACTCATAACGAGTTAATTGCTGACGCGCCACACTATTCATCAATGACTTGTCATTTTTATATGACTCATACAGCATTTTTTCAGTTGGATTTAGTGCAACAACAGCATTTACAGCTTGCGCTTCCAAAGCACTTTCTAATTGAGGAAGTTCGATAGCACGCAATGCACTATAACCATGCTGACGTCCAATTTTGACGGCCGGCTTGATCGCTGTGCTGTAGACTGGAATATCAATATTTGCTAATAACTTGGCTTCTTCACCTGCTTTTTTACAATACAAATCAACTTTCTGTGGTTGATCTACCAAAGCTAAATTGACATGCAATTTATTGGCATTACTACCTAATCGTGCAGGTGCTAAAGCAATATTGTTGACTTTATTCGTGTATTGCACATTCAACCAACATGCCGCTTGATCCAAAGCGGTATTGGCAGCATTTAAGTCATACACATTACCCCAGTTTGAACGTGCCGCAGGATATAACAAACCGACTTGATTGACAGGATCATAACCACCTAAAATGGTAATGACAGGCTGACCAAATACTCGTGGTCGTGGATAATTTTGATCTGCGTTATACCAAACCGGAGCCGTCGAATTTGGCATCTTCGGTTGAGCGACTTCCATTTCACGAGTGGTTTTATTCCACTTTTTGTAGCCGGTAGGCGAAGTTTCATCCCAGACATAACGGTCAAAGTGTGGTTGAATTTTCAGGAATGTGCTGTAACCCGTATAGTGTGTGTAGCGTGATACATTACTATCAGGATACCCGCCGGACATGGCATCTTTTCCGTACGGGAACAAATTTTTAAAATTTGGGATACCATTCGCTCCATCCCACTTCCATGTCGCCGTCCATGATAGATTTCCGCGCATCATATTGCGATTGGCAATATAACCCCATCCACTGTCCGCATGATGTGCAGCCCAAAATAGATTGTCACCTACCTGACCAGGGTAATGTCCTAAACCATAGTGATGGCCAATTTCATGGCTAAATTCATTCCCTACAGAATCATAAAGCGTGAGCATGCCATTACCACCACTCAGTCCATGAGTATGCACACCATTGGCATAGTTCCCCTTCGTATGATGGACAACTACTGTTTGGGTTAATTGTGGCTGGCTCTGGTTGGCCATAGATGCACTGGTAATGCCCCAGTTGGCAAGGTTTATACCGACACTAAAGGTTGATTTACCGACATCCTCACGCATGTCTCCTGCGTAAACACCACCATCTCCGGCACTTTTACTGTCATAAATAACACCTGAGGAAACCATTGCACGTGTTAACTGCATATCATCATATTGTGCAACGGTCATTTCTGCTGCAGGAATGGTTTGGAAATAATCGGTACCCGCTTTTTCAGGCTCAAGCAGCATATAGTGACCGGTAGAATTTGGCTTATCTGCCAACATACCAACACGGATATTATTTAAAACCAATTCACCTGGTGCAGCAAAATCGATTTTATCTTCAGCCAATTCACCGCTGACTTTATTTGCATCGATAAATTTTAATCTTAGACCGGGTTTAACTTCATCCCAATTGAGTTTCGTGGTCCACGCGCGTTTACTGTACCAAACATCTGGACGACCTCTTTGCCCACTCTGGTCTGAAACAGGCATTTGCGTTGGATCATCCAATGTCGCGGTACGAATTAAGCGGTTGTTTTGATAGATTTCTACTTTGAGTTGCTTGATGTTTTGCATATCAAGTGTTGGCGTCACGATAAGCAGCGCTTCTTTTTCACTGGTTAACTGTGGCATTTTCTTGGCTTCGTTCGCATTCGGATCGACGACATGACTTTGACCAAATTGAACTTGCGCTGAAAAGTTGCCGACTAAATCATTTCGTATTTCACGAACAGCATCATTTGCATCGTAGTCATAAAAGCCAATACTGGTATCATCGACTATGTCTTGGGTCGGTTCTGGATAATTTGCAGTTGATGCAGAACCACTTGAACTATCACCACCGCCTCCACCACCACAAGCAACTAACATTAATGACACAATACAAATTGATAATTTGTTATATGAAAAACCTATCACACTTTTCACTACTATTCCCCAATTAGCCACAAAAAAATCCAATTAAGAGACTTACATAAAATATATAAATCAATAAGTTACAACAAATATAATGCTATTTTCTTTTTATTAATCATTCAATTGCCGCGTTTTGTCACTTATTAACAATTCAAATTAAATCTAAATATTTAGTATTGGCTGAATCACGATTGCTGTGACAGGTACTTCACTTATCAACTAAAATTAAGGTGTAGTCCTTTAAATACAATCGTATATTCCCGACAAAAATTGTCAGGATATTTTTAGAAACTTTGTAAATAAAAATTTTTAGAAATGGTTTAATCCCATATATTTTTTATGGTATTTTAATTTTCATCCTAGGCAGCCATTGCTGTACAAATGAAAAGAGGGATAAAAATGTCGATTAACCAATTTTTGCCATCATTAGAAAAATTTGCAGAAGCAGAAAATCAATATATTGAATATTTTACATCGAAAGGTGAAAAAGACATTTTAGGTAAAGTCATTTCAAATATGAAATCGACCGCTGAGATTCAAGCCTCTCAAGGCGTAGACTCATGGTTAGCATATGGCGTGTACTTACCAGCTGTAGAACGTATTTTTGCACTGCATCAAGGGGAAACAGAAGCTGAATTTTTTGAACGCACACAATATCCAGTTGAAATCGTACAAGCGTATAGCATTAAAGATCATGACATTGCCACATTGATTGCCGCAGACAAATACAGTCGAATCCACCAACAACATCTCCCTGTCAATACTAGCCGCTGGCCTTATAGTGACGACGGTTCAAGTATTGATTTAAATCAGTATCCTGCACGAATTAAAGCCAATATTTAATCTTTTATTTAATGAAATATTGAAAACAGATATAAAAGGCATCCGCACATGGATGCCTTTTATAAATTTTTTATTATTAGCAAAATTTCTTAAAGTTGCTGCTCAGCCTGCTGAAATTCACGAATATTTAATTCATTTAGTTCACCACGCCAAATCCATTTCAGTTTTGACTCAAGGAATACATCTCCTTCAAACCAAACAAATAAACCCTCCATCATTTTCGGCCAGTCTTCGCGTGTCACGATATTTTTACCTGAAATAATGGCAAGAATTGCAGCCAAAATCGTATCATGACTCACCGCTAGACTCAGACCATAATCATTGGTTGGATGAGTGTTGTAAATCAACTCCAAAACATCTACCACCCCATGAATGGGCTGTTTCATACCCGGCAAAGCATTATTCACAAAACTATTGATAAAGCCCAAGGCACCTTGCTTTTGAAAATATGGTCCTGCTTTTTTAATATCCAGCACAAAACTTCCCGGCTCGACCAATAATCCTTGTTCAATGATCTCGATATGGTGGGTATTTGGCTCAATCGTGACGTTATCTGCACCTTGAATCATCAATGCTGCCGTATCCACACAGCGCTGAATTGGACTAGAAATACAGTGTTGAATAACACGATCGGTATTTTCAACCAAATAGCTGCCCCACGCTTCGGCTAAATCACGTCCTTGATGCGTAAGTTGTAAGTCATAACCGGCCAAACCCTGTCCTTGTACAACTTCACGAATGGAATGACGTGTAAACAATGTTACAGGCGTCTTTTCATCCGGCAATAAGTCTATTGCTTTCAGCATACTAGGAGGGAGCAAATCTAGGGCCATAATTGACAGTTCTTAAATGCAGGAGATTTAACGGAGTGTGCTGACACTATAGCATGAACCCGATTTAGCTCAAGTTTTGTCAGGCATGTTTGCCAAAGCATTTAAGGCCAATTCTTTCATTTCGGCATTTTTAAATGCAATAAATCCACCATTTAATAAAGTCGTGCGTTGGTTATATAGAAATGCGCGACCTTTAAAATCAACCAAACCACCACCAATACGCTCGATTAAACATTGTCCAGCGCTCGTATCCCATTCACAAGTCGGATGAAAACGCGGATAAATATCCACTCGATCTTCTAACATCATACAAAACTTATATGCACTACCAGCATGGTAGGCCTGAAAAGGAGTGAGTTTTTCTAAAGCGTCTAGATAGTCCGTATAAATCGGCTTATTTTTGGCACTTTGACTCAAGCCAACGTGTACGACACTCTCTGCAGAGGTTTGAACATATTCATACCATGCAGTGGACTGGCTATCATATTTCAGCGGCAGTCCCGCAAAGGGGCAAATATATACGCTATATTCCCCCGGGATCGCCAATATGGCAAAAGTGGTATTGGCCCCATCTACCAAACTCAGATTAATGGTAAATTCAGGTCTTTTATGTAAAAACTCTTTGGTACCATCCAAGGGATCAAGCAGCCAAAATTTTTGCCATTGCATACGCTCAGACTTATCACCTTCTTCTGACAATACAGGCAAGTTAGAAACTTTGGATAATGCTTGGGTAATATAGCTATTTGCACGATAGTCCGCCTGCGTTACCGGTGAATCATCACTTTTACGTTCCACATCAAAATTCGCTCCTGAGCAATAACGCTGATATTCTTCTCGCAAAATTTCGCAAGCTTGTGTCACAATGGGAACCAACTGCAAAATCAGTGGGTCTTGCGGTGCTGTTGTTGTTTTAAACATAGAATACCTTTATATGCCAAATTACTCAGAAAAGCCGACGATCATTTTTGATATGGACGGTACTTTACTCGATCTTGCTTATGATGATTTCATTTGGAATGAGCTGCTGCCAATTCGTTATGCTGAACAGCATCAATGCTCACTCGAACAAAGCAAGCAAACGCTATTTAGTTTTTATCAACAGCATAATCATACCCTAAAATGGTACTCATCTCGCTTTTGGACGTCACAAGTTGGCGTTGATGTTTTGGCAATGCAAATAGAACAAAAAGCCAAAGTGGCTAAACGCGAAGGCTGCATTAAGCTGCTTACCTATCTAAAAGAAAATGGCTATCCTATTTGGCTTGCGACCAATGCCGACTTTGCAGGCTTACAATTCAAACTCGAAGAAACCGGTCTTCGTGATTATTTTGATGTTATCGTCAGTTCAGAAACTCTCGGTCATGCCAAAGAGTTTATTGAGTTTTGGCAAATATTAGCAAGCAAACACCCCTTCTATGCAAAAAACTGTTACTTCATTGATGACACAGAAAAAGTGCTCAATGGTGCAAAACTTTTTGGGATTGAACAGCTCTATTCGATTCAGCAACCTTCATCTGCCAAAGCGCCTCGCGAGACTTGCAATTACCCAATGCTGTCCGCATTAACAGATTTAATCCCTATTTTAGAAGCTCAAACGACTGAGCAAGCCGAGGAACAGAAAAAATATGCGTAAATCAAATCTATCCGAAGATGCGGTTGGTATGCGTATAGACAAATGGTTGTGGGCTGCACGTTTTTTTAAAACACGCTCTATTGCCAAAAATGCTATTGAAGGCGGTAAAGTTCATCATAATGGCGAACGCGTTAAAGTCTCTCGTGAAGTTCGTGTAGGCATGGAATTAACCATTGCACAAGGCCTTGAGAAAAAAACCGTGGTGGTGAAAGCACTGTCGGATGTTCGTGGGCCTGCCCCCACCGCTCAGCTGCTTTATGATGAAACTGAGGTCAGTATTGCAAAACGGGAATTGCTCGCATCCCAAAGAAAGTTGCATAATCTAGCTCGGCCAGATCATCGACCAAGTAAAAAAGATCGTCGAGATATTGGTAAATTTAAAAGAGAAAATGATCAACAGTTTGACCAGCAATGGTCTTATAATGATGATTAAGTTAAAGCGTCACAACATGTCGCACCTGTTGTGATTTTCATAGAACAAAAGGATGATTTCTGTCACTATACCCTCGTGGAACAGATCTAAACTGAATACATCCACTTGAGTATATTGTTTCGTGACATCGTATTGAGGTTGTAAGATGGATGATAATAAAAGCAAGGCGTTAAATGCGGCCTTAAGCCAAATTGAAAAGCAGTTTGGTAAAAACACCGTTATGCGTCTTGGTGATAATACCGTGCAGGCAGTTGAAGCTGTCTCTACAGGTTCTTTAACATTAGATATCGCACTAGGTATTGGTGGTTTGCCTAAAGGTCGTATCGTAGAAATCTACGGTCCTGAATCTTCTGGTAAAACGACTATGACATTACAAGCTATTGCACAATGTCAGAAAGCTGGCGGTACTTGTGCATTCATCGATGCTGAACATGCATTAGACCCTCAATACGCACGTAAACTTGGCGTAGATATTGATAACTTACTTGTTTCACAGCCAGACAATGGTGAACAAGCACTTGAAATTGCAGACATGCTGGTACGTTCAGGTGCCATTGACCTGATCGTTGTCGACTCGGTCGCTGCACTGACCCCTCGCGCCGAAATTGAAGGCGAAATGGGTGACTCACACATGGGCTTACAAGCTCGCCTGATGAGCCAAGCACTGCGTAAAATTACCGGTAATGCGAAACGTTCGAACTGTATGGTGATCTTCATTAACCAAATCCGTATGAAGATTGGTGTAATGTTTGGTAGCCCAGAAACCACAACGGGTGGTAATGCACTTAAATTCTATGCATCTGTACGTTTAGATATCCGCCGTATTGGTCAAGTGAAAGAAGGCGACGAAATCATTGGTTCAGAAACCAAAGTGAAAGTTGTGAAAAACAAAATGGCTCCTCCATTCCGTGAAGCGATTTTCCAAATTCTTTATGGTAAAGGCGTGAACCATTTAGGTGAGCTTGTTGACCTCGCAGTACAACAAGAAATTGTTCAAAAAGCAGGTGCTTGGTATTCATACCAAGGTGACAAGATTGGGCAAGGTAAAAACAATACCATTCGCCACTTAGAAGAACACCCTGAACTTGTGCAAACTATCGAAAAACTGATTCGTGAACAACTTCTGACTACGGGTACAGCACCTGTAGAAGACAAAGACGAAGAAGAACCAGACTTTTTAGATGCTTAATTACAGCATACTTTAATAGTAGACGAAACGCCCTACGGGGCGTTTTGTTTTGCACTCAAAATTTGTATTAAAATGACCCCATGACTAAAGACCATTTTCCACTCTTGCTCGACTACGAAGCACTAAAACAACAGTTCGCAGAAGCTGAAGAACCTACCTGCGCAAATCATACTGCACAAACTGACATTTCACATGACAATACTTCGGTGACCGATCACTCTGCGTTGCATTTTGATGCCAATGGTAAAGATGTTCATGCTGAAAAAAAACCAGGACTGCGCGGCTCTCGTTTACGCTCCTACGCCTTTGCAGTACTCACACGTAAAGAATACTCAAAAGCGGATTTAATCGAGAAATTAGCACTGTATGCGGATAGTCGTGAAGAAGTCATACACTTGGTGGAAGAACTCGCACGTGAGAACTATCAAAGCGATCAGCGTGTAGCAGAAATGCTGTTGTCGAGTCAAAAGCGTAAAGGTAAAGGTCCCAACCGTATAAAGCTCGCTTTAAAAAATAAAAAAGTAGACAGTGAATTAATTCAGGATGAATTAAAAGAAACAGATTGGGTCGCCGAAGCCTACCAGCTCAAGATCAAAAAATTTGGCAAAGCTGTTGAACGTGATCCAAAACAAAAAGCCAAACAAATACGTTTTTTACAATATCGAGGATTCGATCTCGATACGATTTTTAAAGTGATTGCACGTAAAGAATTTGATGCCGAATAACAAAGATATAGATCTAAATAAAGAATTAATAAAACTAAAATAAAGAAGAATCTAGGATTAAAAAAAATGAGAGGACGTTTAATTTATTATGATTGAAACTGGTGGCAACCCTACCAGCAAGACTTCGGCACATCATATTTCTACTACCGTTGCTACCTTCCGGTCCTGGCGGGGTTTGTAGAGTACAATTGCGAAGTAACCGGCAGGGCTACCATTGCAAGAACAGAGTATAGAGATTTTTGATAAACATGCAAGACTAAAACCAAGAATTCCTGAGTAGAAAACACTGTTTGATTATTTATAAATCAATATGATGGTCGATGATGTAGAAAACGTGAAACATCATCACTATATTTTTACTTTAATACACAACAAGATTGTAAAAGCTTATTGCAATTCAGAACTTTGGCGTTTTTAATGTGCTTATCGTTTTATCTAAAGCAGTCTGTAATAAAACTATTCAATACGGACATGCTTGCAACTACATGGAATTTTTATGATGTTTAAACAGCATGTATTGTGTGCCCTTACATTGACTTGCTCAGGTACGCTATTTGCCAATATTCCAATTGAATCTCGCGGTTTGAGTGGCGCAGATAATGGCACTGTGTATACAGCAAATAATACAGCCATTCAAACAGGTGCTGGCTCTACCCCTACGCCAACAAATTTAAATTGGCAGCTCATGCAGAAGAACCAACAGCTCGAAAATGAATTGCGTAGCTTACGCGGTAAAATGGAAGAGCAAGACAATATTATCGAACAATTAAAAAGTGAACTTACAAACCGCTATGCAGATTTAGATCAACGTTTAGAGCTACTCCAACAAAAAGTAGATCCGAGTGAAGACACAGAAGCTGCGGAGGATAACCAACAAGGTACTGCACCCAGCAGCAGCTAATACAACCCCTACACCAGCTAAACAACCTACGACCCAAGCAACATTAAGCTCATCTGCAAAACAACCTGTAAATGCAGGTGGTGACTCACTTGAGCTTGAGAAAGCAGCTTATACCGTTGCTTTAGATGCATATAAACAAGGTGGTGCGAAAAAAGCCATTGCACCAATGAAAAACTTTATTAAGAATAATCCTAATAGCGTCTACATCAGCAATGCATATTTTTGGTTAGCTGAGTTCAACCTTGCTGTTGAACCGACCAACTACGCAGAAGCGAAAAAGAACTATAGTATCGTGGTAAATCAATACCCTGAGTCGACCCGCGCGCCTAGAGCGTTATATCAACTGTATAGCATTGCAAAAGACGTAGATCGAAACAGCAGTTTAGCAACGCAGCTCAAAACCAAGCTTACCCAAAAGTATCCAAAATCTGAAGAAGCAGGCTTTGTTAAAAAATAGGACTTTTTTTTAACGCAAAAAAAAGACACCTTATAAGGTGTCTTTTTTTATTCGCAGCATTTAGCGTACGATACCGCGCTTAGACTGCTCAAGTGAGTCGATCAACAATTGCGCTTCTGCCACTTCAGGCAAAATTTCAGTACGAATACGTTCAATCGCTTCATTCGTCGTTAATCCATCTTTATAGATCAATTTAAAGGATTCACGTAAACCTTGAATCACATTTTTAGACCAACCTTTACGACGCATTCCTTCAATGTTCATGGCAAAAGCATGGGCTGGATTACCAGATACCATGACATAAGCAGGTACATCTTTCAAAATAAGAGATGCACCACCAATCATACTGTAAGAATCGATTTTACAGAATTGATGAATACCAGAGTTACCACCTACGATGACATAATCACCGATGTGGACATGGCCTGCAACGCCGACGTTATTAGCAAAGATATTGTGATCACCTACCACACAGTCATGTGCAATATGTGTATTGACCATCAATAAATTATGACTTCCAACTTTAGTTAGACCCTGATCTTGAACAGTACCACGGTGTAAACTACAGTGTTCACGAATCGAGTTATGATCCCCGATTTCTAACCACGTTTCTTCACCAGCATATTTCAAGTCTTGGCAAACTTCACCAACACTGGCAAATTGAAAAATTTCGTTATGTTGACCAATACGGGTATAACCACCCACCACAACATGTGAATGCAGTTTAGTACCCGCTCCAATTGTGACATGAGGACCAATAATACAATATGGTCCAATTTGCACATCCGGAGCAATTACTGCTGATGAGTCAATAATGGCGGTAGGATGAATTAATTCGTTATTGCTCATGCTGTCTCTGTTTTCTGATGCGAAACCATAATTTCCGCGGTTGCTGCGACTACGCCATCTACAGTGGCAACACAATTATATTTGTAAATGCCACGCTTTTGCATCACTAATTCTGATTTTAATACAAGTTGATCGCCTGCAACGACTTGTTTTTTAAATCGGACCTTTTCTGCACCAGCAAATAAGAACAACGAACCCGCTGAAGGTTTCTCATTATTCATGATGAAACCTAAGATACCCGACACTTGCGCCAATGCTTCAACAATCAGCACACCCGGCATAATTGGGTATTCAGGGAAATGACCCTGTAAAAATTCTTCGTTAATCGTTACATTTTTATAGCCTACAATCCCGTTGTCAGTCACTTCAACAACACGATCAACCAATAAAAACGGATAACGATGTGGCAAATATTCACGAATAGTCTGAATAGTCATTGGTAATTCAGGTTTTGTGAAAGCTGGGGTATTCGACTCTGTCATCATAATTATTTACGCAATTTAAATGTTGATTCAAGGGACTCAATTTGAGACTGCATATGATCAAGTCGTTTGACCAATTGGGTCAATGGCACATCTGCTAATTGTTTAAAGCGGATTGCTGCCTTTTTCCAAGAACCACTTTCAAGCATTGGCGTACCTGAAGAATAACTCCCAGCAACGGAAATACTTTTTGTGACCATTGACATACCAGTAATTGTCACATTATCTGCAATATTAATGTGACCTACGATACCAACAGCCCCTGCTAGCACACAATTTTTGCCAATAGTTGTACTACCTGCAATGCCACATTTCGCAGCCATTGCTGTATTTGCACCAACTTTGACGTTATGCGCGATTTGCACAAGGTTATCAATAATGACACCATCTTCCAAAATTGTGTCATCTAAAGCACCACGGTCGATACTACAATTTGAGCCAATACGCACATCATTCCCGATACGTACAGAACCTAATTGAGCAATACGATGCCATTTCCCTTGATAAGGTGCAAAACCAAATCCTTCACCACCGACCACCGTATTTGCATGGATACGTACACGATCACCTAACTTGGCTTCACCAGTAATCGTCACATGCGAATCGATAAAACAATCTTTACCAATTTCAACACCATGATCAATCTTCACTTGTGATTCAATGCGCGTTCCTTCACCCACCACACTATTCGCACCAATCACCACATAATGCCCAATATAAGCAGTATCAGAAATGATTGCGGAAGGATGAATTTGAGCAGTACTTTCAATACCTGTTTCTACAGATTTTTTTTCAAAAACATGCGTTAGAATAGCGAAAGCCAGATACGGATTGGGTACAACAATGAAGTTTTGCTGCGAAGAGATTTGTGACTGCATGTCTGCAGTCACAATCAGCGCACCAGCCTGAGACTGTTGAGCTTCATTCAGATACTTATCTGCGTTTAAAAATGCAAGCTGATGCGGTTGAGCACTCTCTAAACTTGCCATTCCACTGAATAGCAAATCTAGCTGGCCAATACATTGACCTTGAACAAGTTGAGCAAGCTTTTCTAAACTGAATTTTTGAGAATTCATTGATTATTTAATTGCATTAACCTTTTGAATCATTTTATCAGTTAAATCAAACTTAGGGTCATACGCAAGTGCTGAATTTTTATTCAAAACAACATCTAACTTATTTTCTGTGCGCAATTGTTCTGCAACTTGCTTGATTCGTGTATCCATCGTGCGATTTAAAGACTGAATATTCCCTTGAACCGAAGCTTGAACTTTTTGCTGTAAATCAGTCAGCTCTTTAAGTTTAGTTTGATACTGTTGACCCATTTGCTGCTTTTGCGCAGCAGTCAACTTATCACCACCCTGCTGAGCTTTTTGCTGCATTGCTTCCAGCTCTTTAGCCAGTGATTCAATTTTAGTGGTTTGTGGTTTCAATTGCTGTTGAATTTGAGCATTTTGTTGTTTTATATAAGTGCTTTGATCCACCACCTTTTCTAAATCAACCACACCGTAACCTGCTGCATGTACCACAGCAGAACATGACATACCCAATACCGCCAAACCAGCAAATAATTTATTCATCTTATCAACCTGTAATTTTGTTATTCCCAGAAGGGTCGTACTTAGAAGGTACGACCAATCTCGAATTGAATTTCTTTTGTTTCATCACCAGCTTTGTCATTAAGCGGGAATGCATAACTGAGTGAAATTGGACCAATCATCGTGATCCAAGTAAAGCCTGCACCAACGCTATAACGCATATTTTTCATATCAAAACCGAAGTTATCTTTACAGTATTTGCGATCTTCACTTGACTGAGATACATCACATTGGGTATCAAATACTTGCGCGCCTTCAGCAAACAATACTGGGCGTACTTGACGCGCCCAATCGCCTTTAAATGGCACAGGTAAAGCTAATTCAGTACCAAATTGAATTAAAGCATTACCACCAACTTCTTCCATATCATAATCAGTTTGATTGGTATCTTGGTAATAAACACCCGGATATTTTGGACCCAACGTACTGTTATCATAACCACGTACCGAACCAAAACCACCTGCATAGAAGTTTTTATAAAATGGTAAATCATTACCATAACCCAACTTACCATAGCCACGGAACACAAAGTCTTTACCTAATGGGAAGTAAGCCTGGGCATCATACGTAACTTTTTGATATTCAACATCACTACCAGGTAGCGCCACTTCGGCATTCACACGATGAGACATACCTGACGTTGGGAATACTGGACGGTTTAAGGTGTTATATGACCAACCTAAATTTAAATTATAAGTTAAAAAATCACCTTGATACTCAGCACCATATGGCAACGTATTAATCACATTACCTTTAGAGTCTACGCAACCTTTATCCACATCTGTTGTACCAGGACAATATTGACCTGTTTTTGTTTCCTTACCACCATGGCTCGTTAAATAATCAGCAACATATGTAGAAACATAAGGACCCGTAGTCACATCAGTTTTATCTACATTTAACCCCATACTGATACTTTGGTTTTCATCGATCGGATAACCAAAGTTAATACCACCACCAAAACTGTCAGTGACGTAGTTGTTAACGTTATAGTCGTCATCTAACTTGGTTTTACGGTAGTACATATTATAACCACGACGTACACCATCAATAGTGAAATACGGGTCAGTTACACTGAGGTTGTAGTAATCTTGAGTCTCAGAACGTGACAAATCGATAGAAACTGCATTACCTGTACCCAAGAAGTTGGTTTGACTCAAACCTGCTTGGAAAGTTACACCGCCACTTTGTGAGAAACCAACAGCCAAAGTACTTGTACCTGAATGCTGTTCTTCAACATTCACATTTAAATCAATTTGATCTGGCGTACCCGGAATACGTGCAGGTTTAACATCAACGGTTTTAAAGAAGCCTGTACGCTCTAAACGCACTTTAGACAAATCAATTTTTTCGTTACTTGCTAATGCGCCTTCCATTTGACGCATTTCACGACGTAGCACTTCATCAGCTGTTTTCGAGTTACCTGTAAAATTAATGCGGCGAACAGTGACTTGCTGACCCGGATTCACATAGTAATTTAAATCAACCAATTTGGTGTCTTTATTGATTTCAGGAACAATGTTCACTTCTGCAAAGTAGTAACCTGCGTTACCGTATTTACGAAGTAAAAGTTGTTTAACACCATTCACTTTTTCTTGTGAATATAAATCGCCATCTTTATAGAGTTTTAAAGCGTTTAAATCAGTTTGCGTATAAAGCGTATCACCTAAGAAATGGGTTTCACCAAACTTAAATTGTTCGCCTTCATCCACCGAAACTTCGATAAAGACATGTTTTTTATCTTCACTCAAATTCAGACTTGAGTTGGTAATGTTAAAGTTGATGTAACCTTTGTTGAGATACATCGCACGTAAAGCTTCTAAACTCGCAGCCATCTTTTCACGTGCGTAGCGGTCATTACGAGAAATGATCGAGTTCCAACCACTTTCTTTTAATGCAAAAATTTGTTTAATTTCGCTTTCTTTAAAAACCGTATTACCAATGATATTAATATCAAATACTTTGGCAGATTGACCTTCTTCAAACTCGATTAAGACATTTACACGGTTATTCGGTTGAGCGGTTGTAATAACTTTTACATCAGCATCGTAGCGACCTTGCTGCATGTACTGTTGTTCTAATTCAGTTTCAACCGTTTGCAAAGATGATTTCTTTAAAACTTCACCTTCGGACAGACCCATTTTCTTTAAGCCTTCTTCCAAGGCTTCTTTAGGAATAAGTTTATTGCCTTTTAGCTCAACTTTAGAAATTACTGGGCGTTCAACCACTGTATATACAAGGGTATTACCGACTTGTGAAGACTTCACATCATCAAACAAACCCGACGCAAACATGCTACGAATTGAGTTTGAAATGATTTGATCATTGACACGATCACCAGCGGAGAATGGGATCATTCCGGCTACATTGTCAGGAGTTAAACGCACTAAGCCATCAACACGAATATCTTGTACTACAAAATCATCTGCTGCATATACTTGTTGTGCTACGGCCATAGCACTAACCAGTGCCAATGGCATAAATAAATGTTTGTGCTGCATGCCAGTCTTTTCCGCTGTTAATTTATTTCGTATAACGTTCTTATAAACGCATAATGTCATTGAATAGAGCCAGTAGCATCATGCTACCCAGCAATACAATACCAATTTTTAATCCAACCAATTGTATTTGTTCAGAAACAGGTTTACCACGAATTAATTCAATAAAATAGTAAATTAAATGACCGCCATCGAGCATAGGAATCGGTAGTAAATTTAAAATACCCAAACTTACACTCATCAGTGCCATAAATGAAATGAAGGTTTGCCACCCCATCTCAGCACTTTGTCCAGCCACTTTCGCAATAGTAATCGGACCAGATAAATTATCTAAACCAACCAAACCACGCACCATTTTTACAATAGAATTCAGGATCATACTAGATATCTGACCTGTTTTTTCTACCGCTTTGCCCATCGCCTCTACAGGCGTGTATTGAATGGTTTGTTTGTATTCGGCTGGAATATTGACTTTACCCGGATCACTTTGTACACCTAAAAGCCCTGTGACTTTACCCATTTGGTCACGCTTACCTTGCGGCATCACGCTTAAATGCACAATTTTATTTTGTCGTAAAACATCAATTTTAAGTAACTTTTCTGGAGAAGCTTGTACAACTTGTACAACATCAAACCAGTCTTTCATTTTTACGCCATCGATCGAAACAATTCGATCACCCACCTGCATCCCTTGGCGTATTGCTGCACCATCTTCACTAAGCTTTGAAACCACTGCAGGAATTTCAGGACGATACGGTGTAAAACCTAGAACATCGAGTGGTGACTGAGTTTGATCGCGTAAGAAACTCTGAATCGGTAAACTAAAGTTTTGAATTTGCCCTGCACGTTCAGCTTGAATTTGAATATTGCCAGTTTCACCTACACGATCAACCAAGGCATAATTCAAGCGCTCCCAAGTGGATACTTGAGTGCCATCTACTGCAGTAATTTTATCACCAGTCTGCATTTGCGCAGCCGCTGCTGGCGTATTCGGTAAAATTTTACCTACGCGCGTATTGAGCTGTTCCTGAGCTGGTAAAAATAAAATCCAAAACAACACGACTGCAAAAGCTAAGTTTATGAGTGGCCCTGCCGCAACAATTGCAATACGCTTCCAAGGGTGTTGTCGGTTAAATGCTTTTGGTAAGTCTTCTGCTGCGACATCACCTTCACGCTCATCCAACATTTTGACATAACCACCGAGTGGCAATGCAGACAGTTGATATTGAATACCTGATTTCTTCGACGTCCACTTGAGCAGTGTTGGGCCAAAACCAATCGAATAAACTAAAACCTTTACGCCCAGTTTACGTGCAACAAAATAATGCCCAAATTCATGAATCGCAATCAGCGGTCCAAGTAACAATATTGCTGCAATAATCATAAACAAGGCATTCATGTCTTAACTTCCTGAATTCAATACTGCTTTTTCAGCAACCATACGTGCCGATTTATCTGCCTGCAAAATAACATCAATATTATTTGCAGCTGAGTTTTCAACTTGACCCAACACATGTTCCACAATTTGCGGGATTTGAGTAAATCCAATTTTCTCATGCAAAAATGCTGCCACGGCGATTTCATTGGCTGCATTTAAAATCGTTGGAGCTAAGCCTCCAGCCTTCATGGCTTGGCGTGCTAATTTAAGTGCTGGGAAACGATGTATATCAGGCTGTTCAAAGTTTAACTGTGAATGAACAAATAAATCTAATGGAGGCACATGTGTTTGAATACGATTCGGCCACGCTAATGCATGAGCGATAGGCGTACACATATCAGGATTTCCCATTTGTGCCAAAGTCGAACCATCTACATATTGAACCATTGAATGAATGATACTCTGTGGATGAACAACAACTGTTACAAATTGTTCTTCAACTGCAAAAAGATGACAGGCTTCGATCAATTCCAAGCCTTTATTCATCAGCGTTGCAGAATCAACAGAAATTTTTTGTCCCATCGACCAATTTGGATGCTTACAGGCTTGAGCAGGCGTTACACTTTGCAATTGTTCTAAACTATGATGCAAAAATGGACCACCAGACGCGGTGAGTAAGATTTGTTTGACACCCAGCTTTGGCTGACCACGACGCTCACCTTGTAGATATGTTTCAGGCAAGCATTGGAAGATTGCATTGTGTTCAGAATCGACTGGCAACAACAAAGCATTATTTTCACGTGCGGTCTGAATCATGATGTCACCCGACATCACGAGCGCTTCTTTATTTGCAAGCAACACGCGTTTACCTGCTTTCGCAGCAGCCAATGTAGGTAGCAACCCTGCCGCACCCACAATAGCTGCCATGACCACATCAACTTGTGGATGTTCTGCTACTGCGATTAATCCTGCTTCATCATGCAGGATTTCAATATCAGTTAATTTTTCAGCTACGAGTAATTGGCGCAGTTCATCCACTTTATTGAATGGAACAACTGCGATTTTCGGTCGATATTGTTTGCATATTTCGACAAGTTCAACAATTCGGCTATGTGCAGTGACTGCAAAAACTGAATACTCTTCGGGGTGCTGTTGCAGAATCTTTAAAGTACTTTGACCAATGGATCCTGTTACACCCAATATACAAACAGATTGTGACATCTATAAATCTACGCCAATTAATTTTAAAACATACATACCTGCTGCAAAGATAGGTGCTGCAGCAAGCAACGAGTCGATACGGTCCAGCACACCACCATGTCCCGGAAGAATACGACCAGAATCTTTGATCCTTGCACGACGCTTGATCATCGATTCAAATAAATCACCAAGTACTGAACTAAATACCGTTATTACTGAAAGTATTAAAAATAAAATATGTTCAGCGATGCTTAAATCTAGATAAATAATTTCAACAACAATAACAATTAGCATTGCAGTGAATAGACCGCCATATAAACCTTCGATCGATTTATTTGGGCTCACATCTGGTGCAAGTTTTTTCTTACCAAATTTACGTCCCACGAAGTATGCACCACTGTCTGCACCCCATACCAACAGGAACAGATACATGAGCCACCACGGTGAGTTCATCCACACAGAAAAAATAGCAGTTACCGCAGCAGGAACTAAGACTAAACCAATACCACTCAGACTTGGGTTATACCAATTGTCGTATTCAGGATAAGACTTCACCCAATAGACACTTAAGATCCAAGTAAAGATCGAAGCCGCCCAAAGCAGTAATGCAACATCTGTAAAATGCAATGCTAGTGCTGAAAGAATAGCAGTGACTAGACCATAGCCCCAAGCGAAAGGTTTAATCACATTTTGTGTATTCCGCGGCATGAGTTTGAACCACTCATAACCCGCGACAGCTGATGCAATAATCATCAGCACAAGCATTGGGTATTTAGACTCGGTTGCAAACATGCAACTCAGTACAACTGAAACCAGTACCAATGCGGTTATTATCCGCTCTAACATTTATTTATTCTCAAACTGCTCTTGTTGAATCTGCTCTGAGGTCTTACCAAAACGACGTTCACGACCACCAAATACTGCTAGTGCGTCGTCAAATTCTTCAATGGTAAATTCAGGCCATAATGTCTGGGTAAAATAAAGTTCTGCATAAGCAGCTTGCCAAAGCAAGAAGTTCGAGAGACGGAAATCACCACCTGTACGAATTAACAAATCTACCGGAGGTAGATCACTTAAACTGACATATTGACCAAAGACTTCAGCATCCACTGCTTCAAGATCTATTTTGTTAGTTAAAACATCTGCTGCGATTTGTTTTGCAGCCTGTGCCATATCCCACATACCACCGTAACTAATTGCAATAGTTAAAGTCATGCTGTCGAAATTAGCAGTCCTTTGTTCAGCTTGCAACATTAAGTCACATAAGTTAGGAGATAAACGAGAACGATCACCAATAAAACGTAGGGAAATGTTAAATTTTTCCATACGCGGCAACTGCTCATGAATGGTTTCTTCGAGAAGAGCCATCAACAGATCAACCTCAAACTGAGGACGATTCCAATTTTCACTCGAAAAAGCAAAAACGGTCAGTGCTTGGATATTTCTTTTACGACAATGTTCAACGATGGGATCTAGGATGTCCTTTCCAGAACGATGCCCTTCACCTTTTTGCATTTGATTCTTTTTGGCAAAACGATTGTTGCCATCCATAATGATGGCAACATGTTTTGGAAGACGGGAAGTTTCTTCAGATGAGGTCATTAAAACTTAGACCTTCATCAATTCAGCTTCTTTTGCAGCCAGACGTTTTTCAACTTCAGCAACGAATTTGTCTGTGATTTTTTGAATGTCATCACCCGCACGACGCTCATCATCTTCAGAAATTTCTTTTTCTTTCAACAATGCTTTGATATCACCCAAAACATCACGGCGGATGTTACGGATCGCAACTTTTGCATTTTCAGCTTCGTTACGTGCAACTTTCTGCATGTCTTTACGTGTTTCTTCTGTTAATGCAGCCATAGGAACACGGATGGCATCAGCAGTAATCGGGTTTAAGCCTAAGTCAGATTCACGGATTGCTTTATCAATTGCAGCAACCATTGAACGTTCAAAAGGCTGAACAAGTAAAGTACGAGAGTCTTCTACACCCACGTTCGCTACTTGGTTTAATGGCACATCAGAGCCATAGTAAGGAACCATAACACCATTTAAAATTGATGGGTGCGCGCGCCCTGTACGAACTTTAGCAAAACCATGCTCTAGAGAATCTAGAGATTTGTTCATACGGTCTTCTGCGTCTTTTTTAAGATCGTTAATCATGTGATCTTCCTTACTTAATTCGAAAAGATGTAAATTCTAAAATAGCTTGTAGTATAAAGAGCTTTAAGGCCCACGTACATTAGTTAGTAACGTGAGTACCCTCTTTTTCACCCATTACCACTGAAAGTAATGAACCTGATTTGTTCATATCAAATACTTGAAGTGGAACGTTGTGGTCACGGCATAAGCAGATCGCAGTTAAATCCATCACACCCAGTTTTTCATCTAAAACTTGGTCAAATGTTAATGCATCGTATTTCACTGCATCTTCATATTTACTTGGATCTTTGTTGTATACGCCATCAACCTTCGTCGCTTTAAGGATAAGATTGGCTTCAATCTCGATACCGCGTAAGCATGCCGCTGTATCTGTCGTAAAGAATGGGTTACCCGTACCTGCGACAAATACACACACTTCGCCACGAGTTAAATGACGAATAGCATCACGGCTAGAGTATGATTCAACTACTGCACCAATGGGTAAAGCTGACATTAGACGAGTTTTGATATTACGTCGTACCAAAGCATCACGAAGTGCCAAACCGTTCATCACAGTGGCCAACATACCCATTTGGTCACCTGTTACACGGCCAACCAAACCATCTTTTTGTAATTGGCTACCACGGTAAAGGTTACCACCGCCGACAACGATACCCACTTGAACACCTAAACCAACAAGGTGCGCAATTGCGAGTGACATTTGATCGAGCACTTGTGCATCGATACCCATCTCTTTATTGCCCGCTAAAGCTTCACCTGAAAGCTTAAGCAGGATGCGACCAAAACGTGGTTTTTTAGAATCAAGCATCATCAACTCCGAATTATTTAATTTCAATTATTTTTAATGAATCGTTTAAGCAGACTTAACCGAGATCAGTTTTGCAAATAAGTCATATTCATCTGCATCTGTAATTTCTACTTCAAGTAAATCACCTGCTTTAATCACTGACTTATCGATATCCTCAACAAAAACATTACCATCAATTTCAGGTGCATCTGCATAAGAACGCGCAACAGCAACTGGGAACTCTTCTTCAAGATCATCCACAAGTACTGTCATTTTCTGACCAATACGGCTTTGCAATTTCGCAGCAGAGATTTCTTGCTGAACTTGCATGAAACGCTCATAACGCTCTTGCTTGATTTCTTCAGGCACATGATCTGGCAAATCATTTGCAGTCGCGCCTTCAACTGGTGAGTAAGTAAAACAACCCACACGATCAAGCTGCGCTTCTTTTAACCAATCAAGCAACATTTGGAAGTCTTCTTCAGTTTCACCCGGGAAGCCCACAACAAATGTAGAACGAATCACAAGATCAGGACATTTCTCACGCCAAACTTTTAAACGCTCCAGTGTATTTTCACTGTGCGCAGGACGCTTCATGAGTTTTAGAATCTTAGGACTTGCGTGTTGGAATGGAATATCCAAATACGGCAAAATTTTGCCTTGTGCCATTAAGTCAATCACAGCGTCTACATGTGGATATGGATATACATAGTGCAGACGCACCCAGATACCCAATTGACCCAATGCTTCACACATGTCATAGAATTTGGTTTTAACGGGCTGACCGTTCCAGAAGTCCAATTTGTATTTGGTGTCTACGCCATAAGCCGATGTATCTTGAGAAATCACTAAGACTTCTTTTACGCCTGCTTTTTTCAGTGCTTGAGCTTCAGTCAACACTGAACCTACTGGACGAGAAACCAAATCACCACGCATGCTCGGAATAATGCAGAATGTGCAACGATGGTTACAACCTTCTGAAATCTTCAAATAAGCATAATGTTTTGGTGTTAATCGAATACCTTGCTCAGGGACTAGATCAATAAACGGATTGTGTTTTGGTGGCTCAGGCACGTATTCGTGCACAGCTTCCATCACTTCTTGATATGCCGCAGCACCTGTCACTTTTAAGACATTTGGGTGCATTTTGCGAATTTTGTCTTCGTCTTTACCTAAACAACCAGTCACAATTACGCGACCGTTTGAACTCATCGCTTCGCCAATGGCATCTAGCGACTCTTGTACTGCAGATTCAATAAAACCACAGGTATTTACAACTACTAAATCTGCACCATCATAATCTGATGCTACATCATAACCTTCAGTCTTTAACTGAGTTAAAATTCGTTCGGAATCTACCAATGCCTTAGGACAACCTAAAGAAACAAAACCGACTTTGGGGGATTTCATGAATCTGCGCTCCACTATAATCCGCGTATTGTATGTCTTTTCAAAACATAAAAACAGGTGAAAAGGTCACTCTTTATATCACGCACCAAAATAATGCTATAAATTCATCCATATAATTTCATTTGCACCATTTTAATGCATTTTTGATTTACAGCCTGTTTTTAATCGGCTATACACTTTATTTAAAGTCTTAAATAAGCGCATTTATTCAAATAAGCATCAAAACTTAGCGTATTTCTCAAATAGTTGGCTTATATCTTGCATAACTTGCATCAATTCGAACCTTATTAGATTGAACGATTTGCTTTATGAAGATGCCATTGCGCCATTTTAAGACAGGAACCTCTCGCTAATGGATCAGACTATGACGATTGATTACCGGCTTTTAGTGGATAATTTAACCACTGCCATTTTATTGGTCGATAGCAACCTGAATATTTTTTATTTAAATTCATCTTGTGAAGCGCTTTTTGACATCAGCTTACTTCGTGCATCAGGTCAGCCTGTATTAAATTTACTTCATATGCCCGATGATGAATTCAATACGCATGATGCATTAATGAATACATTAACTTCTGGTCAGCACTATACGCGCCGAGAAGCAACAATTAATGTCAACTTTAAAGACATTCATGTCGATTACACCGTGTCACAGCTCAACTCAGGTAAACCCTACCACCCTTTGCTATTGATTGAACTCAATCAAATCGACCGGATGTTAAAAATCTCTAAAGAAGAAAACCTGATTCAACAGCATCAAGTCGCACGACAACTGATTCGTGGTGTTGCCCATGAAATTAAAAATCCACTCGGTGGTATCCGTGGGGCGACACAACTTTTAGCGCGTAGCTTAAATGATCCGAAGTACAGCGAATTCACCGACATTATTATTAGTGAAGTAGACCGATTACGTAATCTTGCTGACACTATGCTTGGTTCAAGACAATTACCAAGTTACGAACCAGTCAATGTCCATGAACCCCTTGAACGTGTTCGTTCACTGATCGTCAACCAAACCAAAAAGAAAATTAAGATCACTCGTGATTACGACCTTTCTTTACCGGATGTTCTGGCAGATCGTGATCAATTAATTCAGGTCATGCTGAATATCAGTGTTAATGCTGTTCAGGCGATGACTGAAAATAAAGAGTTCTTTGTTGAGCATCAACCAGAACTCACCTTGCGCACACGTATTCAACGGCTAGTCACCATCAACGGTGTATTAAAACGTTCTGCGGTACGCATTGACATCGAGGACAATGGACCAGGTGTCCCACAAGAAATATTAGAATCCGTATTTTACCCTTTAGTGACAGGACGAGCGAAAGGCACAGGTCTCGGCCTGAGCATTGCACAAAATATTATGCATCAACATAACGGAATGATTGAATGCCAATCAGTTCCTGGAAAAACAGTATTTAGCCTATATTTACCTTGGGAGTCAGATCATGTCGCGTAATAAGATTTGGGTCATCGATGATGATCGCGCCATGCGTTGGGTGCTGGAAAAAACATTCAAAGAAGAAGGTTTTGATGTTACCAGTTTTGAAGAAGCACAATCCGCTTTAGATCAGTTAAGTGTCGATGCGCCAGATGTTATTTTGACAGACATCCGTATGCCGGGTATTGATGGACTGACCTTTTTAGGTAAAGTCAAAGGCAACTACCCTGACTTACCTGTGATCATCATGACCGCTCATTCAGATTTAGAATCTGCTGTGTCGAGCTATCAAACGGGTGCATTTGAATATCTACCAAAACCTTTTGATATTGATGAAGCCTTAGCTCTTGTAAACCGTGCAATTTTACATATCGCCAAATTACAACAACAAGAATCTGCTAAAACCGTTCAACCGATTCAATCTACAGAGATTATTGGTGAATCTCCTGCTATGCAGGAAGTCTTCCGTGCCATTGGTCGTCTTTCTCAATCACACATTACTGTATTAATTAATGGTGAATCAGGCACAGGGAAAGAATTGGTTGCGCATGCGCTGCATAAGCATTCACCACGTGGCAACAAGCCTTTTATTGCGCTCAATATGGCAGCAATTCCAAAAGATTTGATCGAAACTGAATTATTTGGTCATGAAAAAGGCGCATTCACCGGTGCTAACACACAGCGTCAAGGGCGTTTCGAACAAGCCAATGGCGGGACTCTTTTCCTTGATGAAATTGGCGACATGCCATTTGAAACTCAAACACGTTTACTGCGTGTTTTAGCGGATGGCGAATTCTACCGCGTTGGTGGTCACATCCCAGTCAAGGTGGATGTCCGTATCGTTGCTGCAACGCACCAAGACTTAGAAAAGTTAGTACATGAAGGTCGCTTCCGTGAAGACTTGTACCACCGTCTAAACGTCATTCGTATTCATATTCCAAAACTTGCACATCGTAGTGAAGATATTCCGATGCTTGCACAGCACTTCCTAGCAAGTGCAGGCAAAGAACTTGGGGTAAGCCCGAAAATTCTGCGTCCTGAAACGCAAGAATACATGCAAAAACTGCCGTGGCAAGGTAATGTGCGTCAGCTCGAAAATACCTGTCGCTGGCTAACAGTCATGATCACAGGCCGTGAAGTTTATCCAGAAGATTTACCTTCTGAATTAAAACAGATTCCAATTCAAGGCACAGATGGCAATCCTGCTACTCAAGGGATTGATCGTATCGGGGTGCATCATTGGGATGAATTACTTGGTCAATGGGCTGTGCAAAAACTTAAAAATGGTGAGATGAAAATTCTCGACATTGCCACACCAATGTTTGAACGCACCCTCATCAATGCAGCACTACAGCAAACACGTGGGCGTAAGCGCCATGCAGCAGAACTTTTAGGTTGGGGTCGTAATACCTTAACCCGTAAACTTAAAGAACTCGGTATGGACAGTGCCGAAGATGATGTCGAAGAAGAATTAGAAAGTTAATTTTCTAATTTACATTAAAAAAGCCACTCACTTGACTGGCTTTTTTATTTTGAGATTTTTTAGCAATATTTTATGCCGTAAAGCCGACATAACGTGAATAACCTTCCACCCCTAAATCAGACTTATATATCAGAAACTCAGGGAAACTTGAGGCGGTAATTTCAGTAAACATATGATATTGATCATCATTGGCATGCAAGTCATCGACTGTATGCTGCATGGTTTGCTCAAATTCATCTGTAATAAACTCAAAACCAATATCCATTGCAATAAACAGCACATGCTCACATGGCTGTACATACTGCTCTTCTGACCAATCAATCACTTGCTGCTGACAATGTGGACACTGAATGTTATCTGAAGGAGAAATATCAAGTTCGATCAATTGATAAGACATAGAAGTAAATTTATTCATAAATATTAGATTTATTCTAACAAAACTAAGTTTCAGCTAAAGATATTTATTCAATAAAAAAGGAGCCGTAGCTCCTTTAAATATGACTGATTTCGATTATTTCTTGAGGGATGACTTATAGGCTGACAATGCAGCCACCGCGATAGCCGACAAAGCAATACCCGGCGCACTTGCAATTAAAATACCTGTCGTTCCTAGACCTAGCGCCAAAATCTTGCCTGTAAGTAATGGACCTGTCATTGCACCCAAACGTCCCCATGAAATTGCACTTCCCACACCTGTCACTTTCCCAGCTGGTGTATAGAAAATTGGAGAGATCCCATACAAAATCGATTGACCACCTGTAGAGAAAATTCCGCCCATGATGCCTGCAGCAATAAGTACAGGAATGGAATTTGTTGTAAACAGCACAAACAATGCCACAAACAAACCTGAATAGATAATCACTGCCATTTGCCATAATTTTAGGCGATCCAGCAAGTAGCCTAAACCCAGCGTACCAATCACTGCGCCCACTTGGAACATCAACATGATCATAAAAGCTTGTTGCTTTTCCAACCCTTGTTCCATAAGCAAGTTAGGCAACCAACTGATCAGAATATAGTTCACCATTAAGGTAAAGAAGAAACTCAGCCAAAGCGGCAATGTATACTTATAACGCTGTTCAGCAAAAAGGATTTGCCCCATCGGTGGAACCGTTTCCTTGGTTTCTGCCTGAACTTTTTCTGTACGCTTATCTTTTAAGATAATCGCCATGAATGGAATCAAGATTAAAGGCGTTAAACCACCAATTAAAAATAGTGTATGCCATGAGATATCTTTAAAGACAATACCCAAGCCAGCAACAAAGATTGCACCTACGGGTAAGCCACAGTACATCAAACTATTTAAGCGCCCACGGTTAGCATCCGTCGCTTCATCACCCACCACCGAGATCATCGTTGGCATCGCAGCACCCAAACCTAAACCTGTAAAGAATCGTGCGATATATAAAATTTCAATACTTGGTGCAACTGCCGTAATCGACATAAATACACCGAAGATAAAAATCGACAGCATCAGAACTTTCTTCTGTCCCAAATAGTCAGCGACACGCCCCCCAAAGAACGCGCCAAATAACATACCAAACACACCTAAGCTAAACACATAGCCCATTTGCACTTGATCTAAGGAAAATGTCGCTGCGATTCCTTTTGCTGCGATACCGGGCGCTTGCAGGTCAAAACCTTCAAAAAATGCTACCCAGAAACACAAAAATACCGTTAGAAATTTTTGCATTTTTCCCGATTGTTGATTTGCCATAATCGAACTCCATTCATGTAGCGTAAACCCACTTGTACGCCATGCCCTGAAGTTTCGGCTTTATTGGGTAGAATAAATACCACTACAAAGGTCGAAATTCACACGACCAAAAGCCCACCATTAAAACCTAAAACTTTGTATATCAATATTTTTTAGATCTTATTTTTTATTTATAATTAATTATCAATCACTTAGGTTTATGAAAGGTTTTAATAATCAAACCATAGCTAAAACTAATGATGATCAAAATATTCATTTAATCCGATCAAATACCAACAGCCAATAATTTATTGGCAATAAAAAAACCCGCAACTGAGCGGGTTTTTTATTTAACTCAAAATCTTATGCAGATTTTTTCGCTTGGTTATTCTTACGAATCGTAATCATCACCAATTGAACAGCCGCAGGTGTAACACCCGGAATACGACTTGCTTGTGCCAATGTTTCAGGCAATACATTTTTCAGCTTCATGGTGATTTCACGTGAAAGACCAGAAACTACATCGTAATCAAAATCAGCTGGAATACGTGTATCTTCCAAACGCTTCATTTGCGCAACGTCTTCTTGCTGACGGTTAATATAACCTGCATATTTCACAGCAATTTCAATTTGCTCACCCACAAATGCCGAAACTTCAGAACCCGTCAATTCAGCAATTTGCGCAAAGTTGATATTTGGACGTTTGAGCAAATCAATTGCATTGGTTTCTTTTGACAGGTCATCACCCGTCATTTCAACGAATTTTTTGCCTAGTGGATTGTTTGGCGCTGCCCAAAGGTGTTGTAAACGACCTTTCTCCGTTTCTACAGCTTCCATTTTTTGGCAGAACGAATCCCAACGCGCATCATCCACCAGACCCATTTCACGACCAATGGCAGTTAAACGCTGATCTGCATTATCTTCACGCAACATCAATCGGTATTCCGCACGTGACGTGAACATACGGTATGGTTCTTTAGTACCGAGAGTAATCAAGTCATCAACCAACACGCCCATGTACGCTTCATCACGTTTTGGTGTCCATTGCTCTTGATCCCATGCACGACGTGCTGCGTTTAAGCCTGCAAGCAAACCTTGCGCACCCGCTTCTTCATAACCCGTTGTACCGTTAATTTGACCTGCAAAATACAGGTTATTAATCGATTTGGTTTCTAAAGAGAATTTCAATGATTGTGGATTGAAATAATCGTACTCAATCGCATAACCTGGACGCAATATATGCGCATTTTCCATACCACGAATCGATCGAACCAATTCAAATTGAACGTCGAATGGTAAAGAAGTTGAAATACCGTTTGGATAAAGCTCATGTGTGTCCAAACCTTCAGGTTCCAAGAACACTTGATGCGAATCTTTATCGGCAAATTTATGAATTTTATCTTCAATCGATGGGCAGTAACGTGGACCCACACCTTCAATCACACCAGTATACATTGGTGAACGGTCTAAGCCACCACGAATGATATCGTGAGTTTTCTCATTGGTATGTGTGATATAGCAATTGATTTGCTCAGGATGCATCGACGCATCACCCATGAACGACATAGTCGGAGATGGGAAATCACCCGGCTGTGGCGTCATCACAGAGAAATCAACTGATCGTGCATCGATACGTGGTGGTGTACCAGTTTTTAAACGACCTACAGGTAAGTTCAATTCACGAAGGCGCGCAGCCAATGAAATTGAAGGAGGATCGCCCGCACGACCGCCTGAAGCATTATTTAGACCTACGTGGATCACACCACCCAAGAATGTACCTGTAGTTAATACAACAGTTTTCGCATCAAAGCGAATACCCATCTGAGTAACCACACCTTTTACAGTGTCGCCCTCAACGATTAAGTCGTCAGCTGCTTGTTGGAAAATATCCAAGTTCGCTTGATTTTCTAAGGTTTCACGAATCGCAGCTTTATAACGAATACGGTCAGCCTGTGCGCGAGTCGCACGAACAGCTGCACCTTTACGTGAGTTTAAAATACGGAATTGAATACCGCCTTTGTCAGCAGCCAATGCCATTGCACCGCCAAGCGCATCAATTTCGCGTACTAAATGTGATTTACCAATACCACCGATGGCTGGATTACAGCTCATCTGCCCTAAAGTCTCAATATTATGAGTTAAGAGTAAAGTCTGTCGACCCATACGTGCCGCAGCAAGAGCTGCCTCAGTACCCGCGTGACCGCCGCCGATAACAATGACATCGTAAACTTTAGGATAATGCATAGTGGTAAAGGAGATTAAAAAAGGATGACGGAAGATTATAGCAAAAATTCACCGATAAGTTGACTGATTAACTCGATTTTATTGTTATTGACTACTGTTTTATGCCTATATATTTCTTTATGAACATACATACTTTGCATATTCCATATAAAAATATACATTTCTCAAGCAAATGTTACTCGAAGATTGTTGTTTTATTCTGATGATTTTTTATTCTGTTATAGATCCCATGAGAATCATAAGGACTATAAGCATGAATAAGAATATTTTGCTATCCACGGTTTTATGCGGTTTATGTTTATCACCACTTGCTGCCTCAGCCAATGATAAAGTTGAGAAAGTGTATGATGCACAGCGATATCAACAAGTCTGTAAAGGTAAAAGCCAAGGCGCTCAAGTATCATTTGCCTATCGCGGTATTATCTGGAATGGTACCTGCGAACCACAATTTTTTAGTTCTTCCAAAAATGCAAATCTTCATGGCGAAGAAGCCGAATTATTAAGCACATGTAGTGCAGATGCAAAAGCCACTACTGCAACGATTAATGGACAAGAAATTAAAGGAAAATGTGCTTTAGGGTTCACTCCTCCTCGTCCTAAATAAACAATTGTCGATAAAAATATCGACCAATTAACAGATCAAAAATAAAGCGGGTAAAACATCAGTTTTTACTCGCTTTTATTTATTGCTTATTTATCAAACTGAGATAAACTCAAAAACACTATAAGGATAAAAATATCAGGAAATTCCATGGATTCGGGATTATTTGCATTTTTTCTACCCATTGCTTTAGCCATTATGATGATGGGTTTGGGACTTGAACTTTCAGTCAAAGACTTTTTACGCGTTGGACGCTATCCAAAAGTTATTTTCATCGCTTTATTTACTCAGCTCATTCTACTGACCAGCATTGCGTTTTTCCTGTGTAAGTTGCTTGAGTTACCCCCTTTACTCGCGGTCGGGCTCATGTTGCTTGCGGCTTCACCCGGTGGCCCCACAGCAAACCTTTATAGCTACCTATATAAAGGTGATGTTGCATTAAATATTAGCTTAACGGCCATTAACTCAGTTGTTTCGTGCTTTACATTGCCTTTTATTGTCAACCTTTCCATTTTGCATTTTGTTGGTGAAAGTACCAGTATTGGCATGCCTATCGATAAGATCACCCATGTATTTCTGATTATTTTGATACCGGTATGTTTCGGTATGTTTATTCGTAACTCCTTTCCGACCATTGCATATCACATCAACAAACCGATGCGAATGTTATCTATTTTTTTATTAATTCTTATCTTTACACTCGCAGTTTTGCGCGAACAATCCAACATTATTACGTATTTTGCCAGCGTCGGCATTGCAACCTGTTTACTCTGTTTCAGTGGACTATTTTTGGGTTACTTAATTCCATTCCTCTCGGGTGTGCCTGAAAAACAGGCTCGTGCGTGTACCTTTGAGATTGGTATTCATAACACCAGTATCGCCCTAACCATCGCACTGAGTGTGCTTGAAAACACCACAGTGGCGATACCTGCCGGTGTTTATTCTATTTTTATGTATTTATTGGCGACCTTATTTGGTTTTATTTTGACGCGCCGTGGCAGTCACTTGATTCAACAAGTGAAAACCTAAACTATTTTTTCTAACGCAATCACCATAAGGACTTTGGTGAAAAACCATTAAATATGCTCAAGGAGAATAAATAAGATGGATTCTGGAATTATTACGGTTCTTTTGCCATTAGCACTGGCCTTTATTATGATCGGGCTTGGGCTAGAACTTACCCCCAAAGATTTCGCACGTGTCACCAAACATCCTAAAGCCGTGTTGATCGCATTATTTTGCCAACTCGTGTTGCTTGTCGGTATCGCCTTTCTACTATGTAAACTGTTAGCATTACCACCACTGCTTTCTGTCGGCTTGATGCTACTCGCAGCCTCACCTGGTGGTAGCACAGCTAACTTATTTAGCTATCTATTTAAAGGTGACTTGGCTTTAAATATTACCCTGACCGCCATCAACTCAGTCATTGCAGCATTAACCCTACCATTGATCGTGAATTTTTCGATCATGCACTTCATGCAAGAAGGCCAACAAATCAGTCTGCAATTTGGGAAAATCCTCCAAGTTTTCGGCATCATTATCATCCCCGTCTGTATAGGCATGCTGCTTCGTCACTATGCACCTAAACTGACTGAGAAACTGCATAAACCACTCCGTATCTTTGCTGTGGTCTTTCTCATCTTAATTATTATCGGTGCTATTTACTCTGAACGACATAATATTGCGGCTTATCTAACTCAAGTTGGCTTAGCAACGGTTCTATTCTGTATTTTCAGCTTATGTATCGGTTATTTTGTTCCGAGACTATTTGGCATCAATAGTGCTCAGGCACGTGCTTGTGCATTTGAAATCGGTATTCATAACAGTACGTTAGCCATGACCATCGCCTTAACGGTGATGGCCAGCTCTGCTGTAGCAATGCCTGCGGCGGTATATTCAATCTTTATGTACATCTTTGCCGCTGTATTTGGCTTCCTAATTACGCGTTTTGCACCAATCTCGACAACTACAACCGAAACAATTAAAAGTTAAGTCATTGAAAAATTAAAAGGATGCTACGTGCATCCTTTTATTTTTTGTCAATTTTGATAATCGCTAGCTGCAAGTTGCCGAGTTCCGTTACAATAGCTTTTTATAAAACTCATTTAGGTTATGTCCGTGAAGTGGTTACAAATTCATATTACTGTTGAAAAAGCTCAAGTTGATTACACTGAAACGCTGCTCAGTTCTTTAGGTGCAGTCAGTGTCACGCTAGATGATGCAGAAAATCAGGATTTACTTGAACCACTTCCAGGTGAAACACCACTTTGGAATAAAGTGATCGTTACTGGTATCTATGCACAAGAAGATGATGAAGAAATTGATGTTGCTGCATTAAAAACATTTATTAAAGCTCAACTTCCTGAAGCACTAATGCGTAGCGAATTCATTGAAGACCAAGAATGGGAACGCACATGGATGGATGCTTACGAGCCTATTAAAATTGGTGAAAAATACTGGATCGTACCAGAATGGATGGAAGCACCAGAAGCAGACGCCGTAAACATCAAACTAGACCCAGGTCTGGCATTTGGTACTGGTAACCATGCATCAACATTCTTATGCCTACAATGGTTAGGTAAAGTTGATCTTAAGGATAAAATCGTCATCGACTACGGTTGTGGTTCTGGTATTTTAGGTGTTGCCGCTTTACTTTTGGGTGCCAAAAAAGTTTATGCCACTGATATTGACCCACAAGCCGTTTTAGCAACACAACAAAATGCAGAATTGAATGGTGTACTGGAAAATCTGTATGTAGGCCTACCTGAAGAGTTCAACCAAGAGCTCGCTGGACAAAAAGCCGATGTGTTTGTTGCTAATATTCTTGCAGGCCCTCTAATGGCCTTGGCTGCAGAATTCTCAACTTTAATTAAATCTGAGGGCGAGTTCGCACTTGCAGGTGTAATTGAAGAGCAAGTTTCTGATGTTTCTAGTGTTTATTCTGAATTTTTTGATATATTAGACGTAGAAAAACGTGACGAAACATGGTGCCGAATTTCGGGTAAACGCCAACAGTATTAAAATTTAAAATGTGTACTTATGAGCGACAAATTAACTAACTGCCCAACTTGTTTTACAACATATAAAGTAACTGTTCCGCAGCTTACTGTCGCTCAGGGCATGGTTTGTTGCCCAAAGTGCTCTACATCTTTTAATTCACTGTCTCATTTGGTGGTAGATAAAGCGTTGTCTTTTTCTACCCCTGAGCAAGAAAATGCACCTCAAAAAAACTCCAATACTATTATTAATGTCAGCGAATTTAATAATACGCTTACACCAGTGACTGTTGAAGAAACACCAACCCACCATTTATTAAAACTATTTGATCAAAAAGTCGAAAACTCTAATATCGATCTAAAAACTTATTTAAATAACTTAAATTATTTCAGCACCGAACCGATCGGCAACCTTCCTGCAGTAAATTGGGCAGAACAGGCTGAAAAGGATAAAAAACGTACACCACTCAACTATTTTATGTGGTTCTGTATTAATGCCTTCTTATTTGGTGCACTTATATTCCAGTTTTTCTGGTTCAATCCACAATATTTAAAAAACAGCCCAGTAATGGGTGCAGCATTTACTGCGGTCTGTGATGTATTCAATTGTTCACGTCTAGAGGAACACTACAGTTTAATTAGTACCAAAAAAGTCAAAATTCGTAGCATTGGAAATAATGACACACGTTTTACTGGTGAAATGATCAATTTTCATGACCGTAGCCTTGCCTTACCCAATATGAAAATTTCACTAAAAGAAAATGGTGCTGAAATAGCAAACTATACGCTTTTACCTGAAGAGTATTTGGATAAAAGTCTTCATGGTATCCAACGGATCCCAAAAAGTAGTCCTTTTAAATTCCAATTTAGCTTACCGATTGCACGCAAAAGCTTCGATAATTATTCAATTGAGTTGATTCGCCCCTAATATTGAAAAAAACTATTAAAAAAGTAAAAAAAACATAAAAAAAATGCAGTTTTCTTGCTCACTTTTTCCTAGACAATGGTATGATACGCGCCACGAAAGCTTTGTGCTGCAAACTCCTCGCTAATTTTTCACAACAAATACAATCCCAACCGTGCGCTTTAATATTTATTGCGTATTGAGTAGATTTTTTGTTTGTTTTTTAGGCTGTAACAATTATTAATCTATTGTTACGCTTATTTTTCGAACAATTTTGCGAGTTGTGTCAAGCTACAAGTAATGTACAAGTTTTAGAACTCCGCATTAGGAACTAAAACGGAGTTCATTCAAGTTTATAGACCACTTTTAACAAATCACTTTACCCAAGTGATATTTGATTTTTCGGATTAATTCGCATGAATAGCAAATCTCCTATTTTTACTGCACAATCTGATGTCGCTCTTCGTATTCACGTAGATCGCGCAGTTCGCCATTACTTTGCACAATTGCAAGGCGAGCAACCATCTCAGGTATACGATATGGTGCTGGCGGAAATGGAGAAGCCTCTTCTATCTGTAGTTCTTGAATATACACGTGGTAATCAAACCCGTGCTGCTGAGATTCTCGGCTTAAACCGTGGTACTTTACGTAAAAAGTTGAAAGCTCACGGTTTAATGAGTGAATAAATGATAAAATGCTTGCGGCTTCCGCAGGCATTTTTTTTAACCTGCATTTTGCTAATTTTGTTTTAATCTGTTCCTTGAAAACTGTGACGAAGATCATGACTATTAAACGCGCTTTAATCTCTGTGTCTGACAAGACTGGAATTGTTGAATTTGCACAAGAACTTGCTGCTCTAGGGGTAGAAATTTTATCTACTGGCGGAACATACAAATTGTTGAAAGACAATAATGTTGCCGTAGTTGAAGTTTCAGAGCACACAGGTTTCCCAGAGATGATGGACGGCCGTGTAAAAACGCTACATCCGAAAATTCATGGTGGTATCTTAGCTCGTCGCGGTCTAGACGAAGCTGTGATGGCTGAACACAACATCGATGCAATCGATCTTGTAGTTGTTAACCTTTATCCGTTTGCTGCAACTGTTGCAAAACCAAACTGTTCACTTGCTGATGCGATTGAAAACATCGATATCGGTGGTCCGACTATGGTTCGTGCTGCTGCGAAAAACCATGCTTCTGTTGGTATCGTGGTAAATGCTGCTGACTATGCAACTGTCGTTGCTGAGCTTAAAGCTGAAGGTTCACTTTCACATGCAACTCGTTTTGACCTTGCGGTTAAAGCATTTGAACATACTGCTCAATACGACGGTATGATCGCTTCTTACTTAGGCGCTCGCGTAGGTAAGGAAGAAGGTCAAGCAGATAAATTTGCGCGTACTTTCAATACTCAATTGAACAAAGTTCAAGACTTACGTTACGGTGAAAACCCGCATCAATCTGCTGCTTTCTATGTAGAAGACACAGCGACTGAAGCTTCAGTTTCAACTGCGAAACAGCTTCAAGGTAAAGAACTATCTTATAACAACATCGCAGACACTGACGCAGCACTTGAATGTGTTAAATCATTCGCTAAACCTGCTTGTGTAATCGTTAAACACGCAAACCCATGTGGCGTAGCAGTATCTTTAGACGGCATCCAAGCGGCTTATGACCTTGCTTATGCAACTGACCCTGAATCTGCATTCGGCGGCATCATTGCATTTAACCGCGAATTAGATGTTGCAACTGCGCAAGCCATTGTTGACCGTCAGTTCGTTGAAGTGATCATTGCTCCAAGCGTTGCTGAAGGCGTGCTTGAAGTGACTGGCGCGAAGAAAAACGTACGTGTACTCGTATGCGGCGAGCTTCCTGCAATTACTGAACGTAAAGCTCAGTTAGATTACAAACGTGTGAATGGCGGTTTGTTGGTTCAAGACCAAGACTTAGGCATGATCACGAAAGATGACCTTAAAGTTGTGACTAAACGTGCGCCAACTGAAGCAGAAATTGATGACTTAATCTTTGCTTGGAAAGTTGCGAAATACGTTAAGTCTAACGCTATTGTTTATGCAAAAGGTCGTCAAACCATTGGTGTTGGCGCAGGTCAAATGAGCCGCGTTAACTCTGCTCGTATTGCTGCAATTAAAGCTGAACATGCTGGTTTAGTGGTTGAAGGTGCGGTAATGGCATCTGACGCATTCTTCCCATTCCGTGATGGCATTGATAACGCTGCGAAAGCGGGTATCAAATGCATTATCCAACCGGGTGGTTCTATGCGTGATGAAGAAACAATTGCTGCAGCTGATGAAGCTGGTATTGCAATGGTCTTCACTGGCATGCGTCATTTCCGTCACTAATTGATTAAAAGTCGTATTTATTAATCCCCCTAAATCCCCCTTTGTAAAAAGGGGGACTTTTCACGTAAGAAACCATAACTTTCAAGCGTGATCCCCTCCCTTTTTTAAAGGGAGGTCGGGAGGGATTCTATTCTTTTGAGGGATTTTTAGATGAATATTTTAGTTTTGGGTAATGGCGGTCGTGAACATGCATTGGCATGGAAAATCGCACAAGATGACAAAGTCGCAAAAGTATTTGTAGCGCCGGGCAATGCGGGTTCTGCAACTGAAAATAAATGCGAAAATGTTGCGCTTAACATTTTAGACAATGCAGCGATTATCGACTTTGCAAAAAACAATGCCGTTGATTTAATCGTGGTTGGCCCTGAAGCACCACTTGTAAATGGTGTGGTGGATGCTTGCCGTGAAGCTGGCGTAAAAATTTGGGGCCCAACTCAATTTGCTGCACAGCTTGAAGGCTCTAAAGCATTTGCGAAGCACTTCTTAAAACGCCACAACATTCCAACTGCTTTCTATGACGTGTTCACAGAAGTTGATGCAGCTAAAGCATTTATTGAAAAAAATGGTGCGCCAATCGTGATCAAGGCTGACGGTCTTGCTGCAGGTAAAGGCGTAATTGTTGCCATGACGAATCAAGAAGCATTCGATGCAATTGATGACATGCTTGCAGGCAACAAATTTGGTGATGCTGGCTCACGCGTTGTAATCGAAGAATTCCTTGCTGGTGAAGAAGCATCTTTCATTTGTATGATTGATGGCGACAACATCTTACCGATGGCAACTTCACAAGATCACAAACGTATCTTTGAAGGCGACCAAGGTCCAAATACTGGCGGTATGGGTGCTTACTCTCCTGCTCCTGTGGTGACGGCTGACGTATTTGAAAAAACCATGAATGAAGTGATGCGTCCTACCGTTGAAGGTATGAAAAAAGACGGTCACGTGTACACAGGTTTCTTATATGCAGGCTTAATGATTGATGAACAAGGTCAACCTAAAGTGATCGAGTTCAACTGCCGTTTTGGTGACCCTGAAACTCAGCCAATTATGATGCGTTTAAAATCATCTTTAGTTGACCTTGTTGAAGCTGGTATTGCAGGTAACTTACCAAAAGAAGCAGATTGGGATGAGCGTAAGACTGTAGGTATCGTACTTGCATCTAAGGGCTACCCTGAAACATCTAGCAATGGTGATGTAATTTCAGGTTTAGACACTGAAATGGCTGATGCTAAAGTTTTCCATGCAGGCACTAAAGCACTTGAGAATGGTGATATTGTGACTGCTGGTGGTCGTGTTCTTTGTGTGACTGCGCTAGGCAACACCATTGGCGAAGCGCAAGCGAAAGCATTAGAGCTGTGCCAAAAAGTAACGTTTGACGGCGTTCAATACCGTAAAGATATTGGTTACCGCGCAATTGCACGTGAAAATGCCTAATCATTCATTTGATTAAGAAAAACCCCGCTAAATGCGGGTTTTTTTTAATTGTCACATTTCTATGCACTAGGTTTGTGTTGAGGGCTTCCTTTCCATTTAAAAGAATTTAAAACTTCTGTCAAAATTGACTGCAAGTGATTCATTGATTCTGGTGAAACATCTACTTCACCATAATGACCATCTGCCATAGTTGATCCATACTTAGAGCCATTTAAACAATTTAATATTAATGCACCTTGTTGAGCATTAATAAAACTATTCTCAACAGGCTTTAAATCCAAAGGCTTATTATATGCCCCCAATCCCCTTGATCTATCTTCGAGATGCTGGGCGGTATTCCTAACACCACGTAAATCAGGAAAATATTCTGACATTTTCAAATACGTAGTTTTCAGCTCCGTTGGAACATCTTTATTATTTGATAAAACTTTAAGAAATTTATCAAAAGTATCCAAAGCATATAAAAATGCTCGTGCATATATAAATGCTAAATTATGATTAAACTCCCTAGGTATACGACCTTGACTCCATTTTTCTCTTTTAAAAATAATTTCCGTTTTTAAATTAATCTCTTCCATATAATCCCAATGATTCTTACCCTCTTGTAAAATCTCAACTTCAATCTCCTTCCTTATTTCACTTCTTCTATTATTTTCTCGAAGCCAATCATCTTTAGAAGTTGATTCTTGGTGAACCATTGAATGAAACAGATTTAAAGCTAAATTTGCCTCAAAAAATTGCGCTTCTAACGAACGAAGCTGACTTTCAATCGCCCAACTCCATTCACGATCTTCATAATCAAGCCAAGTCCCAGGTATAATTATTTCAAAAATATACATCACATCTACTCACGGTCTTTTTATAATAAGAATAAGGAAATTATAGTATTACATATATGATACAACTCCCAACCCCTCGCCTGATCCTACGCCAATGGCAAGACTCCGATACTGCTCCATTCATCCACATGTGTGCAGATGATGACGTCATGCGCTATTTCCCTAACAAACTTGATGCTTCCGAAGCCACTGCATTTATGCAACGCCTACACGATGCAATAGAAATACGCGGTTGGGGTTTATATGCTGTCGAGCTTAAAGCTACAGGAGAATTTATTGGCTTTATCGGCTTACACGCACATCCACCCGAGTTCGAAATAGCTGATGCCCCTGAAATTGGTTGACAACTACTGCCACAATATTGGCATCAAGGCTATGCTACCGAAGGTGCAAAAGCTGTACTTAAGCATGCTTTTAGAAACTTAAGATTAGATAAAGTTATTTCCTTTACAGCAAGCTTAAACACACCATCAGAACATGTCATGCAACGCATTGGTATGCAAAAAGTCCGTGAATTTAATCATCCACTTGTACCACTAGAGCATCGTTTAAATAAACATATCCTGTATGAAATACAGCGTAGTGATTACTTGCACATCCCCTTTTGCTAATTGAATAATTATTCACGGCAAAACTAAAGTACATTAACTCTGCCAAACAGTGACTATAGGTGATGTTAAATTCTTTAATTTTAGTAACTACAGGATTTCGCATAAGAAAGCTAAATCATTCATTAAATCATATAAAAAACCCTGCTAAATGCAGGGTTAAGAAAAAATATCAAATTCGATCACTAGCGATTAAAACATCTTGAGGTGTAAGCTGAAGCAACTGCAAACTTGTCTAAGCATGCTTAATCAAAATGGAATACATAATCAACAACATCGGTACATTGCACTTTAAAAAATTGAATCTTGAGGAACAATAAACCTTTCGCCAGAAGTATATTGAACAAACTCGACCTGCTCCCCAATTTGCACAACACACTACCCCGATGTGATTTCAACACGTTCTTTCACATGCACCTCAAACGTCATAGGTTGTTCTGATATCAAAAATACACCAATGGTTTTTTGGCTACCATCTTCAATTTTTAAAACATGGCTCACCCATCTACCGCCATAATGTACCGTAGGCTTTTTTACAATTGAGACGAAATCAAACTGATTTAACATAGCGTGCCGCACATAGCAATTTATTATGATCAATTATTAAGCAGTTTATATTAAACAATATAGTGGATTCAATCTTCATCAGATTTAGATCTAAAATTTTGAAAAACCATGAATCAAAGTTGAACTTCAAATATATCAATAAAGATTTCAACTCAGCTTAGATTGAAGCACTTCGTTATTTTCACATATGAATGTTACAAATTTTGTGTATGACAGGACTTATTTCATTTTTATCATTTTTTCAGCAATACTTTTTAAAATTTGTTATATAGACCTAAACTTATACAAATGACGTACTTAAATAGTTTAATTATAAATAATATATTGTTTTTACTTATTAAATTATTTAATTAAACATATTCCATATACATTTTTGGTGCTAAGCATAACTTTTTAAATCACTATATTGAATAATAAAAAATTGATATGATGCCTAGCGAAATATAGAGATTTGCTTTATTAAATCTTTTGTTTACAGCAGCTTGCAATGGCTATCTTTTCCCATTTGGAAATAGACTCAGATCTAATTGTATAAGTCTGTGTAGCATTTTAAATTATTAAGCATCTATCAGCCTGTCTGATAAAAGACTTAAGTAAATCTCTCCATAATATGATTTGTGAATTTATTAATTTTATAAATTTACTCGGGTGAATATATGAAAAAGCTCCTAGGATTAGTTCTCGGTTTATCTGTGGGCCTTTCAGGCTGTGGTAAACAAGAAGCTCCTGCAACTGACGCCGCACAACAAAAAGACACTGCAGAAGTGCAAACTGTTACCATGGCTTCGACTGGTTCAGATGCTGATATTTGGCGCTACATTGCTTCGCTTCCTGAAACCAAAGAAGCTGGCATTAAACTTGAAGTGAAAAACTTCACTGACTATGTGTCTATGAACACTGCTGTAGCGAATAAAGAAATTGATGTTAACGCATTCCAATCATATGCCTATATGGTTGCGTTCAATGACAACAATAAAGATAAAATTGCACCGCTTTCGACAACTTATTTAGAACCCATGGGTATCTATTCAAGCAAAGTTAAAAAACTTGAAGAGTTTAAAACAGGTGCAACCATTGCGATTCCAAATGATGGCGCAAACGAATCACGTGCATTGTTACTACTTCAATCTGCTGGCTTAATCAAACTTAAAGCAGATTTTGACGATGTAAAAGGCACACCTGCTGACGTAACTGAAAATGCGAAGAAAATCGTAATTAAACCAATTCAAATGGCGACTGCGGTTCGTGTTAAAGACGAAGTTGATGCGATTGTTTTGGGTAATACCCTTGCAATGGAAGGTGGTTTAAACGTACTGAAAGATGCGGTTTACTATGAGCCAATCGATCAAAGTACAAAAATGAACGTGAACATTCTTGCTGTTGCTGCTGACCGTCAAAATGACCCAGTACTACAAAAAGTAGGCGCGCTTTATCACACTCCAGCTGTTAAAGCTTACATCGATGAACATTTTGGTGGTACTAAAATTGATGTAAACAAACCAACTAGCTACCTCACTGAAGCAAAATAGTAATATAATTTCTTCAAATAAACAGGCAAAGTTTACTTTGCCTGTTTTTTCATTTCTGAACCCTTTTTTGACGCTATGATCCAATTTAAAAATATCTCCAAGCATTTTGAGCTAAAAGGCCAAACCGTTACAGCACTGGATCAGATTAATCTGGACATTCCAGATGGCTGTATTTTCGGTTTAATTGGCTACAGTGGTGCAGGCAAAAGTACCTTAATCCGTTTAATTAATTTGCTAGAACGTCCGAGTGAAGGGCAAATTATTATTCATGATAAAGACTTTACTGCTTTAAATTCGGCAGAGCTGCGTCAAGAAAGAACCAATATTGGCATGATCTTCCAGCACTTCAATTTACTGCAAACCAAAACAGTTGCAGAAAATATTGAAATGCCGCTTAAACTTTTAGGTGTGTCTAAAGCTGAACGCCAAAAACGTTTAGAAGAGTTGCTCGAATTTATTGACCTAAAACATAAGAAAAATGCCTATCCAGATGAGCTCTCTGGTGGTCAAAAACAACGTGTCGGGATTGCCCGTGCGCTTGCCAATCATCCTAAAATTTTACTGTGTGATGAAGCAACATCTGCTCTCGATCCGCAAACCACTAACTCGGTATTGGCGTTATTAAAGAAAATCAATCAAGAACAAGGCATTACTATTGTCATGGTCACCCATGAAATGGATGTGATTGAATCTGTTTGTGATTATGTTGCGGTGATGGAACAAGGGAAAATCATCGAACACGGCTCAACCTTAGAGATTTTTAGTCAGCCAAAACACAATACAACCAAAAACTTTATTCAAACTGTATTGCAGCAACAGCTTCCTGTTAATATTTTAAATAATCTAGAAAATCAAAACCATAACAGTATTTATTGTTTAAAATTTCTGGGCAGTTCGGCACAGGAAACCGTCATTCAAGCGGTAATTAAACAGTTTGATATTAGCCTGAATATTTTGTTTGCCAATATGACTGAAATTAATGGTGCGGTAATTGGTCAAATGTTCGTTCAGCTATTAGGTGATGCAGCATTGATTCAACAATCAGTGGCGTTCTTAGAACACCATGGGGTTGAAGTCACTCAAGCAGGAGTTCAGCAATGAGAGATTTAATTGTTCAATGGCTGACTCAAATTACAGCACCCTTTTGGAAAAGTTCTTTGTCTATGGATCAGTTCGTCACTGCCCTACAAGAAACTTTTCACATGGTGTTCTTCGCCATGCTCTTCGGCTGTATTTGGGGTTTTATCCAGGCCGTGATTTTATATGTCTCACGTCCACAAGGCATTTTGCCTAATCGTGTCATCTACCATGGTTTGAACCCGATTGTGAATGCGCTGCGTTCATTGCCATTTATTATCCTCTTGATTGCGGTCATCCCTTTGACCAAAGTCATTGTGGGTACTTCAATTGGTACTTGGGCTGCAATTGTTCCCCTCACAATCTATGTTGGTCCTTACATTGGTCGTCTGATTGAAACTTCGTTGCTTGAAGTGAATGACGGCATCATTGAGTCTGCTCAAGCGATGGGTGCATCTCCGCTGCAAATCATTACTAAATTTGTCCTACCAGAGTCTCGTAGCTCTTTAATTTTAAACTTAACGACTGCAACCATTAGCTTAATTGGTGCAACAGCCATGGCGGGTGCAGTAGGTGCAGGCGGTATCGGTGATCTTGCCATTTCTTATGGTTATCAACGTTTTGATAGTAGCGTGGTCATCATGACCGTGATTGTCTTGTTGATTTTGGTGCAAATTGTTCAAAGTCTGGGAGACTGGTTATCAAAACTGCGCTAAGCCTGCATAATTCATATATTTAAGCTCTCTTCGGAGGGCTTTTTAATGTTTAAGATTTGGTTTTTTTTAAGCTAAAATTAAACCAAAATTTTTTTTAGTTTTAAATTATTTTGACGGCAAATTAGCAACACCATAAAATTTAAAATATAACCTTCAATATTACGTTTACAAAAACTTGATTGAGTACAAAATATCAAAAGAACAGGATTTTATATTCCCCATGCAAACAATACTGCTAACACAAATTTTACGCTTAACTTTTTTCACAACGTGGATATTCATCACTTCAGCAGCATCTGCATCCATTGCTGATTATGACTATGTCACTAGTATTAAGGTAAATGATGTTGACTTAGCCTGACCCTTGCCTGCATCAAAAGCAAATGCATTAATCAGCAAAAATCCAGTAAAGCTTAAATATGAATATTCAGAATGTGCCGGCAATACTGAATTTCATGTCACATCAAAAGGTAAATTTCTAAAATTTGAAATTTATGCTGAGGACAATTCTCAAGTTAAAAATGATTCATTCTATAAAAATAAAAGCAGCTTCGCCCAACTTGGACAAACCAAAGGGAATGTTTGGATGGAATGGGATAAATCCACTCAAATACGCGTTAAAATTCAAATTGGGTCAAAACATCTGATAAGCCAAAATGACTATCAACAATTTGTAAAAGACTTTACCAAAAGTGCAAAATTGGCCAATCCAAATGAAGTGGCTTATGTGATTTTACTCTCACCACTCATGCAAAATCCGTACTGAAAGAGCCGCATAACTATGATTTACCCTATATTGGCAATCTAGCCTTCAACTTTAAAAATAGCAAATTAATAGCTTTTTCAGTTAATCAAGGTATTGCTTGCTAAATGGTGTTTGTCATACAGCGTTTATTGATTAAACAGTGAGTTTATAAATCTGCATAAAGCCATGCAATAAACGCAAGTTTGATCTCAGAGCATGCTAAAATCAGCAGCTGTTTTCGCAGGGACTCATCTATGCACTTTGTACATCTTGGTATTTTTACAGAATTTTCCATTACTGAATCTATTGTACGTATACCTGATCTTGTAAAAGCTGCAGCTGCAGATGAAATGCCCGCTCTGGCCATTACTGACCTTTCAAATCTACATGCTGCTGTAAAATTCTATAAAAAGTGCTTAGATAAAGGCATTAAACCCATATTTGGTTCAACCATTCGTTTGAATGATGCTGAACACAAAGCTACTCTTCTAGCGATGACCAATAAAGGTTGGCGCAGTCTAACAGAGTTGGTTTCTGAAGGTTATATTTCAGGTCAACAGCTTGATATTCCTTGCGTAAAAAAAGATTGGATTTTAAATCAACACCAAGATTTGATTGTTTTACTGGGTATGCAAAGTGATGTCGGCAAAATGCTTTGCTCTTCTAACCCGCAAAAAGCTGAACCCCTGTTAGCTGAATGGGTCGAAAAATTTGGCAATCGTGTTTATCTAGCGATTACACGAACTGAGCGCTCGGGTGAAGAAGACTTTATTCACGAAGCAGTAAAACTTGCGAAGAAATTTAACATTGGTGTGGTTGCTCATAACGATGTGCATTTTATACGTAAAGAAGATTTCGAGGCACATGAAGCACGCGTTTGTATTGCCGATGGCTATGTCCTCGGTGACAATCGTCGCCCTAAAAATTACAGTCCTGAACAGTATTTTAAAACTGCCGAGGAAATGACGGAGCTGTTTGCAGACATTCCAACGGCTATAGAAAATACCTATCACATTGCGCGACGCTGTAATGTGTCATTACGTTTAGGCTTCCACGACCTTCCCGATTATCCAATTCCTGAAGGTCATACAATTGACACCTATTTTGAACATTTATCAAAAGAAGGTTTAGAAGAACGTTTAGCGCATTTATATCCTGTCGAACAACGTGGTGACGACTGGCCAGAAATTCGTAAGCCTTATGATGAACGTTTGGCTTATGAAGTTGGGATCATCCTGACCATGCAATTCCCAGGTTACTTCCTGATTGTCATGGACTTTATTCAATGGTCTAAAGGTAATGGCGTCCCTGTTGGTCCAGGCCGTGGTTCGGGTGCAGGTTCCTTGGTTGCCTATAGTTTAAAAATTACCGACCTAGATCCACTGCGTTATGACCTACTGTTCGAACGTTTCTTAAACCCTGAACGTGTATCAATGCCCGACTTTGACGTCGATTTCTGTATTGCAGGTCGTGACCGTGTTATTGACTATGTTGCACGCACTTATGGTCGAGATGCGGTCTCTCAGATTGCAACTTTCGGTACCATGGCGGCAAAAGGTGCGATTCGTGACGTAGCCCGTGTCTTGGGTAAATCTTATGGTTTAGCTGACCGTATTTCTAAAATGATTCCGACCAAGCCTTTAGGTTTAAGTTTGGAAGAATCCATTGAGGCCGAACCACAGCTAAAAGACATTGTCACTAACCCATCTAACCCAGATAACGACGATGCAGCCGAAATTTGGGAAATGGCACTCAAACTTGAAGGCATTACCCGTAACACAGGTAAACATGCCGGTGGTGTGGTTATTGCACCAACTAAGTTAACTGACTATTCGGCTGTCCTATGTGATGCAGATGGAACTAACCGTGTCGCCCAATTCGATAAAGACGATGTGGAAGCTGCAGGTCTAGTTAAATTCGACTTCTTGGGCTTACGTAACTTAACGGTAATTGAAGATGCCATTAAGCACATTAATACCCGTCCAGATATCACTACACCTGTCGATATTTCCCTGATTCCTTTGGATGACAAACCTGCCTATGCTGTGTTCGCAGATGCGAATACCACAGCGGTCTTCCAGTTTGAATCCGTCGGCATGAAAAAAATGCTGAAAGAGGCACGTCCAAGTAAGTTCGAAGAAATTATTGCTTTCGTGTCTTTATACCGTCCAGGCCCGATGGATCTGATTCCTGACTTTATTTACCGTATGCATGGTGGCGAGTTTGAATACTTACATCCATTACTAGAAAGTGTCCTTGAACCGACATACGGTATTATGGTGTATCAGGAACAGGTAATGCAGGCAGCGCAGTTCTGTGCTGGCTATAGCTTGGGTGGCGCGGATTTACTTCGTCGTGCTATGGGTAAAAAGAAAGTCGAAGAAATGATTAAGCACCGTCAGATCTTTACTGAGGGTGCTGCAACCAAAGGTATTGATGCAGATACGGCCAACCATATCTTCGACTATATGGAAAAATTCGCAGGCTATGGTTTTAACAAATCCCATGCCGCTGCCTATGCCCTTGTTGCATATCAAACTGCTTGGTTAAAAGCACATTTCCCTGCTGAATTTATGTCAGCAGTGATGACCTCGGAAATGCAGAACACGGACAACGTGGTGTTCTTAATCGATGACTGTCGTATTAATGGTCTTGAAGTCTTACCACCTTCGGTCAATATGTCTTTATATAATTTCCATGCCAGCGATCCAAAAACCATCGTCTATGGTTTAGGTGCGATCAAGGGTGTCGGTGAAGCTGCCATGCAGTCTGTGATTGACTCACGTATCCAAGATGGCCCATATAAAGATCTGTTTGACTTCTGCCATCGTATTGACCTAAAAAAAATCAATAAGCGCACGCTTGAAGCATTGATTCGTGGTGGCGCACTGGATTGTTTAGGATTAGAACGCGCTGACTTGATGGCGCAATTGCCAGAAGCTGTACAAGCGGCTGACCAAGCCCGCACTAACCGCGAAACAGGGATGATGGATTTATTTGGTGAAGTTGAAGAAGTTCAGCGTAAACCTTCTAAACCTGTTAAACCGTGGTCAGATGAAGTTCGTCTTAAAGGTGAAAAAGATACTCTTGGGCTTTATCTAACAGGTCATCCGATCGATGTGTATCGATCAGAGTTAAAAGCCTTTATTTCACAGCGTATTAATGAACTTACGCCTACACGTCGCGGTGTCACTACAGTATTTGCAGGCCTAGTCGTCGATGTAGCCAACTTCCCGAACCGTATGATGGTGACACTCGATGATGGTACAGCACGTATTGAAGTGTCTGCGAATCACGAACGTTTTAACCGCTTCAAAGACGTGATTCAAAACGAAAAAGTGGTGGTCATTGAAGGTGAAATTTACGAACGTGAAGGTTTTGATCGGCCAATGGGTCGCTTAACTAAAGCCTTCAGTTTGAATGAAATCCGTCAAAAACGTGCCAATGCCATTCAAATTAAATTAACACCTGAACATTTTAGTAAAACGCTATCACGCGACATCCAAAATATTTTACTGCCTTTTTGCAATGTCGATATGTGTACGCATATACCTGTGCAGTTATATATTGACTATCCATATGCGACGGCCGACATTCATTTGGGCTTAAACTGGAAAGTTGCCCCACTAGATGAATTACTGTCTAAGCTGCGTGACTACTTCGGTAAAGAATCTTTGCATGTCGAATATCATGTCAAATCCAAAGCTGCCAAAGCGGTAAGTTATGAACAAGCCTCTATTCCTGCGCAGGTTCCGCCACCGCCAGATGGGATGAGCATGGATGATGCCATGGATTTATACCAAGCAGAAGCCAATCAATTTTCTTAAAGTTTAAACGCTGTTTGAACTGCTTTTTTAAATAAACATATTGGAAATATCATGAATCAAACTGACAATGCTGCGGTTTCAGCACATCTCTCCCATGTGCGTATTGTCATGGTGAATACAACATTACCCGCAAATATTGGTAGTGCATTACGTGCCATGAAAACCATGGGACTTTCAAAGCTGGTCTTAGTTGCACCGAAGACTTACCCGCATCCTGACATTAATGCTTTGGCTGCCGGTGCTGTCGATTTAATTGATCAAATTGAAATCGTTGAATCATTAGAAGAAGCCATTAAAGATTGTCATATTATCTTTGGTACTAGTGCGCGTAGTCGTACCATCCCATGGCCATTACTTGACGCTCGCCCTGCTGCCGAAATGTCTCTCAAAGCGGTCTGCGAACAACAGCAAGAAATTGCCGTGGTGTTTGGCCGTGAAGACCGTGGTTTGACCAATGAAGAATTGGCAATGGCCAACTACCATGTCACTATTCCAGTGAATACTGAATATGGCGTCTTAAACGTTGCCCAAGCGATTCAAGTCATTTGCTATGAAATGCGCATGGCCGCCCTTGCACATACTGAGTTAACTGCAAATCCTGATGCCAATATGCATGTTACCGATGACATCGATATGGAATGGGATGAACCTTTGGTGACCCATGAAATGATGGAACAGTTCTACCCGCATATTGAAAAAATGCTGGCAGAGATTGAATTTATGGATCCAAAAAATCCAAGATTATTACCTTTACGCTTGCGTCGCCTATTTGGACGTATACAATTAGATCGTATGGAATACCACTTATTACGTGGCATCTTTAGCCGAGTACAGGCTTTAAATAACGGAACATGGAAAAAATCTACAGACAATGAGGATCAATCTAATGCTTAAGCAGCTCAAAGAAGATATACAGGCTGTATTCGCGCGCGATCCTGCTGCACGAAATACGCTCGAAGTCTTAACGACTTATCCAGGAATTCATGCCTTAATCATGCATCGTATGGCACATGAACTTTGGAAAAAAGAGTGTAAAGGCTCAGCTCGTCTATTGTCTTCTTTTAGCCGCTTTGCCACAGGCATTGAGATTCATCCGGGTGCGAAAATCGGTCGTCGTTTCTTCATTGACCATGGTATGGGTGTGGTGATTGGTGAAACAGCTGAAATTGGTGATGATGTCACCCTTTACCATGGTGTGACCTTAGGGGGCACAACTTGGAATAAAGGCAAACGTCACCCCACCTTGGAAGATGGCGTAGTGGTTGGCGCTGGTGCAAAGATCTTAGGCCCATTTACGGTAGGTAAAAATGCCAAAGTCGGCTCAAATGCCGTGGTGACCAAAGAAGTTCCTGCGGATACTACCGCTGTAGGTAATCCAGCACGCTTTATCACGAAAGATAAGCCAAAAGATGAAGCTGAAAGCCGTCGTCGCGATTATGCAGAAAGTATTGGTTTCCAACCGTATGCTGCAACACAAGACCAAACTGACCCAATGTTAGAAGGTATGCGTGTGTTGTTAGATCGTATTCAGCACAATGAAAAACGTATGAATAATTTGTGTCAGCGTTTGTCTCTCCTTGACCCAACGTTCAAAAAGCAACAGCTTAATGAACAACCTTTTAGTCAGGAAGAACTTAAAATCATTGAAGATGTGCGCCGCGAATGCGAAGCTCAAAGTAATCAATCTAAAGCTTAACCAAAAGCAATCATAATAAGTTGCCTTTAACTTGCATGTTGTTCAGAGTTTTTTTAGACTGACCAACATGCTTTTTTGTATAAAATAAATTAATGGATGAATCATATGACGCTTAAGCCCTTGGCAGTTGCTTGTATTGCTTTAACCCTTGCCGCTTGTGGAAGCGCCCCAACTAAAAATAATGCTCCTAAAGATGCCATGATTTTTGTAGAGCCTGAACTGACTCCACCTTTCTACGCACTCAACCCATTTAACTACGATGCACCACCTCCTTTTGAATTAAATTTACAAAAAGCTGCAGCACAGCCTGTGACTAAGATGGTGGTAACTAGCCCAACCGACCCATCTAAGCAATTAACTCTTGAAGAAAACCGCCTGATTATCCCCACTGTTGACAGCAAAGAACGTTCGATGAAATTTGCTGCTTTAGCAGGTGACAATGAAATCGACATTACTGAAATTGATGATTTCTTACAGCTTGTTGAAGGTAAAGCACGTCACTATCCACCACGTTTTGTTCAACGCCAAGAACGCAAAGGGTTTGAGCTTAAACTTAAAGAAGTGACGCAAAAATTAGATACGCTTGCGTCTAAAGACAATGCTTCTTTTGATATTTTAGTTCGTGCATTTAAAGCCAGTGTGATGGCACGTAACCTCGACTTAGGTTCTGTGTACACAACTAAATCATTAACTTACGCACAACGTATTTTAAAAATCAACCAAGATGATGCTGAAGCAAACTTCTGGTTCGGTTTTGGTTTATCTGAAGGTGGTGGTCAACGTGAAGCGATTCCATACTTAGACAAAGCGATGAAAGCAGGTGTTCAAGAAGCCTATCTTTCTGCAGCAAATAACTATATTGCGATGGAACAAAAAAAGAACGCGATTCAGGTCTTAAAGAACTACAAAGTGAAATACCCACAAGAAGGCGAAGTCGCTGACCGCTTAATTCAAGAAATTGAAAAGCAAGGCCGTTGGAATGTTTGGCAAGTTTTAAATCCGCCTAAAGCTGCGTCTTAATTGTAACGATTTAGAAAATACTTTTGAAAAAAGACCGTTTTAACGGTCTTTTTTCATTTATGGCGAATTGAAAATCCTGACAATTATCGTATGATTTGAAAATATTTAACCCAATGTGCGACCCCTTTATGCAGCTAAATACTAAAACAATACTGCTCCTTGGAATCATGAGTACCAGCGTCCTGAGTGGATGTCAGGTCGTCAGTGTCAAAAACCAAAAACTCAACGTTTCTATTGCCAATGAACGTGAAAGTATTATTTCTCGAAACAAACTCAGCGAAGCCAGTTTAAATGTCTTGTCGATGACAGGTCGTGAAGCCAAAGCGTGTATAGAAGACCCGAAAGCCTGTGTTGATGAACTACAACAAATCCCACAAATTCAAGACGAACAGTTACTGTCTACGGCAAGTGAATTATATTTAGCAAAAGCCATTGAATATGAGTCTTCTTCTGCCTGTAAATTAGGTTTACTGAGTAGCCACAAATCAGAAGAAAAACAAAAAATTGAACAAGACACTTATAACAAATGTTTAGATCAACAGCTGACGCTACTGGATAAAAGTATTCGCTATAGCTATGCCTATATGTTTAAAACCAAACGTGCGCCTGCTGACCGTATTTTTGATAACCGCCAAGTTCAAATCCGAGATTTCTATAATCAAGGGATTGCTAAACTGGTTAGCAGCTATGCACTACGTTATAAACCGCAAGAAGTCACCCAACAGATCAAAGTCGGACAAACCACCTATCATATTGACTTCAGCCATTACCCAGAACTCAAAAATCGTAAAATTGAACAATTGATGTCAACCTATAACCTCAACTTCTCAGGTTTACGTTCAATTACCCGCCGAGATGGTTTTGGTTCCGAATTCCTTGTGGTTTTACCCGAAGAACATACAGTTGAAACAGGCAAAGCCAAATACATTATCAACCCAATAGATTTTAAATATCCGTCTGGTTCAAACCCTAATATCCATCAAGCGCGCTATTTAGCTGCAACCTTAACAGCGGAACCTGTAAGCACCACAACTTCAGTTGATCAAATTTTAAATCAGCATGAGTTTCAAATTAAGGCTTACGACCCGTACAAATATGAACAGGTCAATATTGCCAATAAAAACTATGCCCTTGCAGCCAATTTTTCTGCACCTTATGGTCTTTGGTTAGCACAAAACAACTTGGGCAAGGCAGCGTATTTATCCCTGATTGACCGTGATGAAAAACTCACGATGCCACATTTATACATGCTTGAACCATATAATCCTGACAAAAAAGTCATCGTTTTGGTACATGGTCTTGCTAGTAGCCCTGAAGCATGGATTCGTCTCACCAACGATATTATGGGCGATTCAGTGCTACGTGAGCACTATCAAGTGTGGCAAGTGTTCTACTCAACCAACATGCCGATTATTGAAAGCCGCTTCCAAATTTATTCCATATTGACTCAAACTTTTAATAAAGTCGACGCCAATGCTGCAGCTAAAAAAGATGCGGTTTTAGTTGGTCATAGTATGGGCGGAATTATTGCACGACTACTGGTTAGCCAAGCCGATACCACACAATCTGCTTTGAAAATGATGAACTCACGTCAATTAAATCAGTACCGCAATATTCCAGTCGTGAAGCAGCGTATGGTAATTGACGATATTCCAAATTTCAGCCGTGCGATTTTCTTGGCTGCACCGCATCGTGGTACTGAATACGCAGATCGTTGGTTTACCAAAGCTGCTCGAAAAATCATTAAACTTCCGGGCGCTTTCTTATCAGCCATGGGTGATGTGTTAACTCAGGAAGAAGACCTGAAAGATTTATTCCGTGAAATCGACCACGGCTTAATCCAAAATGGACCAAGTGACTTAAGCCACCAATCCAAATTTATTGCGCTCACTGAAGATATTCAGCCACGTAAAGGTTTGAAGTTTCATTCAATTATGGGAAATAACACCAATAGCCAAGATAAAAATGTAATCTCGGATGATGTCGTGCCATACACCAGTGCGCATTTAGAGGGTGCTGTTTCAGAAAAGATCATTAAAGGTGGTCATTCGATTCAAGAAACCCCAGAAGCTGTACTTGAACTGCGCCGTATACTACGACTGCATTTGATTGAACTTGGCCTCTATAAACCATAATGCAATACAACATTTAATTCGATCTACATATTTTAAAACCGATCTCAGGATCGGTTTTTTTCATTTCTGCATTTACTTGAATATGCCATTATTCACATAATTATTATATAAGCCTTTATTTTTTAATCATTTTAAAACTCAAAATCACTTGTTAAATTTTATACAAATCTTATATTAGAGATAAATACGGGTTAAATATAGACAAAAAAGTTGTGCACATATCCTAAATTTTTTATGAGCATATCGAATTATGAAATTAAAAGGCTCAAAGTTACTTCATCGGGATGAAATAGAGAGTTTAATCAAAAATAGATTAAATAAAGTTTATTTTACGCCAAATTTAGAATCCATTTATCAGCCGCTCTACCGTGATGAAGCGGCGAAAGAATTTCGTTTTCGCGGGATCATTATTTTTCTCCTGTATGCCCTGTTATGTTCGGGGATTTATCAAGTGATTCCATAACGCAGTTTTGTAGATTCCTTTGTATATTTGGGTAGTGTTTATCATTCTGATTGCATGGGATTTTTCTTTTTTTCCGCATTAACCCCTTATTTTAATGTTTATACTTGTCTAGGCTCGATGTGCGCTGTTGCAATCATATTTATCATCTTTACTGTGATTGGTAATGATCACAATGATGCGCTATTACATGCAGCCATGAAGTATGCCTTGGTCATCATCTATGCCTTTGTTGGTATGCGTTTATATATTGCCATGGTTGCGGGTTGGTAGAACATGACCACTGACTGGGCTAGCAAACCGTTGTCCGTTATAAGGAGCTTTAGAACAGCTATGGCATTATGCCCTACGCCATCAACAGCCTTTAAGCATCATAGTGATCGATATCGAATTTTTGAAAATTAAAATGATCATTTAGGTCATCAGGCGGGTGACATCTGCCTGACCCAAATTGCAGAGGTTTTGTCTCAAATCACTAATCGAAATGGTGAGTTAGCTGCACACTATGGCAGCGAAGAGTTTTTACTCCTCTTTAGGGTGTTAACTGAAGCTGAAAATTGAACCTTTGGCAGCCGATTTATTACGCAGAATTTAATCACTCGAACTTCCACATCCAGCCAGCCATATGTCTAAATTTGTGAAGATTAGCATCGGTACGGAAACGATCATTCCATCCAAATCTTATCAAATTCAGAAATTTATATAGGCTGCCGATCGTGCACTTTACCTTGCAAAAGGTAGCTGTCGCAACCAATATCGATTAGCTCAGGCTGAAGCGCAGCTTGATGTTTGAGTCAGTTTATCGCTTTGTAAATGTATCCATTATTGAATTTACACACAGACTTTTTAGCGTTTATAAATAATATTTTGACTGCTTTTTTTACATGCAGACAAACCTTTTCTGGCATTTTCCTACCACTTTTTTTGCTAGAATCAGCAACACGATTTGTTAACGTACACCTGTGGTTTTGAATGAAGAGACAAAATAAATATAAGGACTTTTTCTAAATCCAATTTTCATCAAAACAGTGTTTTTCGTTTAGCAGCGCACAAATTTTTATTTTAAGGTATTTCGTTTCATGCAAGCTGATAATTCCAAAGTTGACCTTTCAACCCTGACCCCGATGATGCAACAGTACATGTCAGTCAAAATGCAAAATCCGCATTCACTGATGTTTTATCGGATGGGTGATTTTTATGAGCTCTTTTTTGAAGATGCGCATAAAGCAGCAAAACTCTTAGGAATTACACTGACACATCGTGGTAAAGCCAATGGTGAGCCTATTCCAATGGCAGGTGTCCCATACCATGCTGCTGAAGGCTATTTAGCCCGCCTTGTAAAAAAAGGTGAAACAGTGGTGATCTGCGAGCAAATTGGTGAGGTGACAGGCAAAGGGCCGGTTGAGCGCGGTATTGTCCGTATCATTACCCCAGGGACATTAACGGATGATGCACTGATTGCCTCTCATCAAAGTTCTAATTTAGTCGCAATCTGCTTACAACAAAATCAAATCGGGATTGCTTTACTGGACCTCAGTGCAGGTATTTTCAAAGTTCAGCAAATGGACTATCAACTGGAACAATTGGCAATCGAACTTTCTCGCTTAATGCCGAGCGAAATTTTGATTGATGAAGATCTTATTGACCCGAATATTGTTGAGCAAATTAAACGTCAATTAGACTGCCCTGTTACCAAGCGTCCAAACGTCGACTTCAATTTAAATAATGCGCAAAAAACCCTATGTGATCAATTTGCCGTAGCCACACTTTCAGGTTTTGGTATTGACCATTTGCCTTTGGCGAAAGCTGCCGCGGCGGCTTTGATTCACTATGCAAAAGTCACTCAAAAAACCGCTTTACCCCATATTCGCAGCATTCAACTCGAACAAAGTAGTGATTTCGTGGCGCTCGATCCCGTCACTCGTCGTAACTTAGAACTGATTGATCCTTTATTTGAACATGGCACTTCCCTGTTCCAACTGATCAATGATTGCCAAACTGCGATGGGTGGCCGTCTATTAAGTCGTACCTTAATGCAGCCTTTACGAGATACCGCTTTATTGGATGCACGTTTAGATGCATCACAAGCGATGCTGCAAGGCTATCATGAGTCTCCGATCCGCTTAGTTCTCAAAGAAATTGGTGATATTGAACGTGTGCTATCTCGTGTAGCTCTCGGCAGTGCTCGTCCACGAGACCTAGTTCAGTTACGTCAAACTTGTGCACAAATTCCCTATCTTCGACATGCACTTGAACCGATCATTCAGTCACACCAATCTAAGCTCATTGCTCAGTTAAATGATGAAATGGGTGATTTTCACGGCTTACATGAGCGTCTCATGTCTGCCATCGTAGAAAACCCGCCAGTGCTTTTACGTGATGGTAATGTGATTGCCGAGGGTTTCGACACTGAACTCGATGAACTGCGTAAAATTCGTGACCATGCAGGACAATTCCTCATCGATCTCGAAATCAAAGAGCGTGAACAAACCGGAATTTCAACCTTAAAAATTGGCTATAACCGTGTCAGTGGCTACTATATTGAACTCACTCGAGCGCAGGCTGAGCAAGCACCTGATCATTATATTCGCCGCCAAACCCTAAAAAATGCGGAACGCTACATTACCCCTGAGCTGAAATCTTTTGAAGATAAGGTGCTTTCGAGTGAGTCACGTGCATTAGCGCGCGAAAAAATGCTCTTTGAGCTATTACTTGATGAGTTACGTGCAGATATTGGCAACTTACAAATGATGAGCGCCGCTATAGCGCAAATAGATTTATTGGCCAATTTTGCCCATCAAGCTCGATTACGCAATTGGTCACGTCCTGAATATAGCCCTGAAGTTGGGATCAAAATCAAAGCCGGACGTCACCCTGTTGTGGAATCTCTGAGCAAATCGGCATTTACCCCAAATGATACCAGTTTGGACTTTAATCACCGTATGGCGATTATCACAGGGCCAAATATGGGCGGTAAATCGACCTTTATGCGCCAAACTGCCTTAATCAGCTTATTAGCCTACTGTGGTAGCTTTGTCCCTGCCCAATCTGCCGTATTAGGGCCGATCGATCGGATATTTACCCGTATCGGATCTGCAGACGACTTGTCTACTGGTAAATCAACCTTCATGGTGGAAATGACTGAAACCTCACAGATTCTACATCATGCGACCAATCAATCATTGGTACTGATGGATGAAGTCGGACGTGGTACGAGTACCTATGATGGCTTATCTTTGGCGTGGGCATGTGTGCTCGATCTCACCCGTCGCATTAAATGTTTATGCCTATTTGCAACGCATTATTTTGAGCTCACCGAGTTAGGCAAAGACGCCAATATAGATAACTATCATGTGACTGCTCGTGAGCTAAATGGCAACCTGATCTTACTGCATAAAGTTCAACAAGGCCCAGCGAGTCAAAGTCATGGTCTACAGGTGGCAAAGCTTGCAGGTATTCCTGCAGCTGTGATCAAAGAAGCGCAAAATCGCCTTCATATATTAGAAACTCAGCAAAAACAGCAACTCAATACGGCTGTACAAACCGATCTATTCTCGGCACTCGCAGAGCCTGAAGTCATTGAACGCGTAGTTGAAGTTGAAAAAACATCGCCCGTACTTGATGCCTTAGCAGATATTGATATCGATAACTTAAGTCCACGTGAAGCATTACAACAGCTTTACGCTTTAAAGGATTTACTTAAGATCTAAATTGAGCAGAAGCGATAGATGAGATATGCAAAGAACACCAATGAAGGTGTTCTTTGCATTGACACCATTCAAACGCGTAAATTAGTGAATGTTTGCTATCTACTACTGCGGCTATTCAGCAATAAATTGATAAAAAATTAATGTTCTAAAATGTTTCATGCTTAAAATGCACATAAAAATATTGTTCGATAAACAGATGTAATTTAATTAGTTTTTGAGTATGATTCTCATTCATTGTGAAATTTACATAAATTGTTCAGTTTTTAGTGATTTTAACAGCACTGCATATAATAATTATCAATAAAAGGAATTGTTAGTTACCCTATTTTTTGCCTAAAATACACCATTAGTTTATTAGAACCATATTTTTTAGGTAGCTGTCGCCATGACCTTTGTTGTCACTGAAAACTGTATTAAATGTAAATATCAAGACTGCGTAGAAGTTTGCCCTGTTGACTGTTTCTATGAAGGTCCAAACTTCCTTGTTATTAATCCAGATGAATGTATCGACTGTGCGCTATGTGAACCTGAGTGTCCAGCTAACGCGATTTTCTCTGAAGATGAGTTACCTGAAGGTCAAGAAGTATTTATCGAACTTAATACTGAACTTTCTCAAAAATGGCCGAACATCACTCAAATTGGTGATCAACCTGCCGACCGTGAAGAATGGAACGGTAAAGCTGATAAATTACAATATCTTGAAAAGTAATTTTACGCTTTCATGAAAAGATCAGCACATGCTGATCTTTTTTTATACTTAAAGCACACATTTCATTGCAAATTATTCAAATTTTCTCAATCAAATTGGATTAAAATAGAACGAGTTTATAAATAATTGATTTCTATAATGAAGCATTTACTCAAGGGATTATTGTCCGTTGCAATATTCCCTCTTGTTTTCATTGGTTGTACAACTACACCACAAAAACAAGGTCACACTATTACAACTCCCGACGGTAAACGTATTTACATACCTCAAGAAAAAGTGACGACCATCAGACAAGCCCCGCCTAAAGTGGTGCCTTATGCCTACAATTCGTGGGTCGCGTCTGTCGATAATTTACGTCGCGTTCGAGACTATGAAGTCTTTTTAGAGAAAAATGGTGTAGGCAATATCATTCCATCATTTGAGTTGATGCGTACTGCACGTGACTGGCAAAAATGTGGTCGCTCAGAATATATGGTACCTAACCGTGAATTATGGCAAAACCAAATTGCAACCTTACGTGTCTTTAAATATTTAGTAGCTGCCAATATCTTAACGGACTTTGAAGTGACATCGGTTTATCGTGATTTGCCTTTGAACCAGTGTGCCGGTGGTGCAAGTTCATCTCGTCACTTATACAACTCTGCGATTGATTTCCGTATTGGACCTGCGTACCCGCAGCCCGAAGACTATAGTTATATTGAAAACACCAAGTTCCGTTTATGCCAGTTTTGGTCACAACATGGGCAAAGTCTCAATATGGGTCTTGGTTTATATGCCAGCGGACAAATTCATATTGATACTCAAGGCTACCGTACTTGGGGGCCTGATCACTCAAGCCGCTCATCAATGTGTAATTACTAAAACATTACATCGTCATATCAAGACCTCTTCGGAGGTCTTTTTTGTGCATAAAATATGCAAATACAGAACAATAAATTGCGATGTTAGTGGAAAGGTTTAAAATGCTTGCATCAATCACGAGGTGCGACAACATGCAACAAATGTGGACAGACATTGATGCTTACATCGATTCACATTTAATTCCTGAAGATCCAATACTGACCCAAACACTTCAACATACAGATGAACGTGGCTTTCCTGATCATCTTGCTGTAGCGGCTAATCAAGGCATGCTGCTTCAAATGTTAATCCAAATGAACAAGTGTAAACGCGTTTTAGAACTTGGAACTTTTGCAGCCTATAGCACCATGTGGTTAGCACGTGCCTTACCTGAAGATGGTTACATTCTGACCATTGAAGGTCGTGATACACATGCTGCCCTCGGTCAAGAAAATATTGATAATGCAAAGCTTGCACAAACGATAGAACTGAAATGTGGTCGTGCGGCAGATATTTTACGTGCCCTTCCTGAAGATACCGAACCTTTTGACTTTATTTTTGTCGATGCAGACAAACAGAGCTACCCTGAATATTTAGAATTAAGCTTAAATTTATCTCATTCAGGTACAGTGATTGTTTTAGACAATGTGATTCGTGCAGGTGAGATTCTGAATGCTGAAAACCATAAACCAAGCATTGAAGGTATCCGAGATATGTTCAAAGCTATGCAAAATCATCCGAAAATTTTATCCTGCACGGCACTTCAAACTGTAGGTTGTAAAGGTCATGATGGTTTTGCGATTGCAATCGTTAAATAATCTAAATCGAGGTGTTTTTTAGCCACGTCGAATAAAGGTATAAAAAATAATCAATACAATATTTTATTTTAAAAACAATTACCTACAAATACTACACACAGAGTTATCCACAATTTTTGAGGATAACTCTGATTATTTTTAAATCAACAACTTATTATTTATTTACTCGTAATTGTCCGTCTATTAAATCAACTCTGTTCGTTTGCTCAACTTATTTTACAACCAACAATGGAACACTCGAATTTCTGAAAATACTGGTGGTGATACTGCCCAAGAAGAACTGATGGATTTTACTGTGGCTAAAAGCGCCAAGTACGATTAACTGAATGCCATGCTCTTGTTGATAGTCCAGAATATTTTCCGAAACATCGCCATAACGGTATTCCGTCACCACATCTAGACCGGCATTGGTTAAATAATTTTTTGGATCATCCAAGATTTGTGGGTGATCTCCAACATAAACCAAATGACATTGTAAGAGTTTGAGTAGATCACTTTGTGCCACACGCTTCATTAACTCAACGCATTTAGGCGAATATTCATAGGCAAAAATAAAGCGAGTCGGTGGTTTAAACGTTGGTCCTACGGTCATAACTGTACAACTTGCACCACGAATAAAGTTTTCAACATTACTACCCAGCGGCTTATTACGCTCTGCTGAACGTTCACCAACGCGACCAATTAAAACAATATCGTCATCTTGCAAAATATTAAAACTTTGCTCTAAGAAGTCACCCTTTTCCTGAATATGGGTGGTTTGAATCCCATGCTTATCTTGGATCATTTCAGAAATGTGTTTGAGCAAGTTATTACTATAATCTAACGCTAAATCACTTTGTTTTTGTTCTAACTCCGCGAGTTCTTTTAAGAGCATGGCATTACTTTCAAACCCAATCACGCCACTGATTTCACCTAAGTGATAACTTGCCGGATAGTAATCAAGTATTTGCAGTAAAACCAACTCGCGGTGAGTTTGTTTAGCAACCCAAGCAGCAGCATCAGCTAGTGCATTAATGCATGGAGAAGAGTCGATACAGGCGATAACTCGTTTCATGATTAGCCCTCGTTTTATTATTGCTTGGCTATAAAATGTTGTTTGTTATTTTTAACTTATCACAACTCTGTTTCACTGTGCATGCATTTGTGTAAGCATAAAAACGATTTATGACCTATTTGGCGATTATTTATTCGCGATATCGAATGAATTTTGCAGGATTTCCCGCAATTATTGCGCGCGCTTCAACATTTTTCGTCACCATACTGTTCATGCCGACTACAGCCTGCTCAGCAATGTGAATGCCATCCTTGATTCCAACATGCGCACCTAGCCAAACATCACGCTCTATCTCAATCCCTTGTGATCGTACAGCCTGCTGATAGATCGGTTGATTGACATCCATTCCATGATCAAAAGCGTATAAATGGCAATATGCCGCCATACGAACCTGATCGTGAATTTTGATGCCCACTCGCCCACCATCTAAAATACAGTGATGATTGATCGCCACTTCATTGCCTATTTCTATTGGGCCATGCAAAGTGCAATCCGCCGCAATAAAGCTGTTATCTCCAATAACAATCTTACGTCCTGGTTCGGCAAAAATATGAGCCAATGGCGATATAAAACAGTTTTCACCAATTTCAACGGTTTCCATCGATTTGAGATAGTCTTGATATTCCTGTTGCCAAGCTTCAGCCCAACCACGATTTTTCGGTTTGAGTGACCAATACAACCAAGGCATATAATTCAGACGATGCTTATGTTGCTCTCGATATTTCAATAATGGATCTATTTCATTCATCTTCAGCAGCCTCGACGATATGCAGTTGTTCGCGTCCGCGAGTTACATCTTGAATCTTTAACTGTAGCGGTTGGATTTGATGAATTTGTAATGATGCAAGTACATTTACGCCCTGCGCTGTATAGTCTTCCTGAAATTCAATTTGCTGCTGATTGAGTTCATATTGGAAAATTGCCCATTCATTAAACTGACAACTAAATTGCACTTTTTTCTTCTCAATAAGTTCAATTTTTTCAGCCTGCAACAGGCATTGACCTGCACAGCCACCATAGGCACGTACCAAGCCCCCAGTCCCGAGCTTAATTCCACCATACCAGCGATTAACCAAGACCAACACGTTGGTTAGGTCATTCCCTTCTATGGTTGCTAGAATGGGCCGACCTGCTGTGCCTGAAGGCTCACCATCATCATTAAAACGTACGGTATGTCCAATTTTCCATGCCCAACACTGATGTGTTGTTGAAATATCTTTATTGGCTTCGAGAAATTCTTTAACGGCTTGTTCATTTTCCACAGAAACTGCGATGGCTTGAAAACGACTTTTTTTTATGTCTTCTTCATATTCAAACTGTGCGGCAAGTGTAAATGGCATAACGTCTTTAGATCCTCTATCAGCGGATATTATAGCGTTTTTTGAAAGACTTACATCCACAAAAAAGCCCCCAATACTGGAGGCTTGCTTGGCACTGCGTTATTAACGTTCGCGAAGTGCTTCTTTTGCTTTATTGAATGGCTTAATTAAGTATTCAAGTACAGTTTTCGAGCCTGTGCGGATATCGACCGTTGCCACCATACCCGGTGTGATACTAAAACTTTTACCTTCTTTATTGCTTAATTTATCGCTATCTGTACGGATATAAACACGATAATAGAACTGATCTTGTTTCACTTCATCACGTAGCGTATCTGGTGAAATGACGGTCACTTTACCTTTTAACCCGCCATAGATCGAATAATCATAAGCCGTAATTTTAACTAAGGCTTCTTGACCCGGACGAATAAAAGCAATATCTCGCGGTGAAATACGTGCTTCAACCAAAAGTTGTTCATCCAAAGGTACAATGGTCATCAATTTACCATTTTGCGGAATCACACCGCCCAATGTCATCACATCAATTTCTTTGACCACACCACGAACTGGAGATTTAAACACGGTGCGACTCAGCGTATCCGATTTGCCTTTCACCACTTGTTGCTGTGATTCAATATCAGTATTGGCTTTCGACAATTCTTCCCGTGATTTCACCAAATATTGGTTACGGACATCATTTAACTGATTTTGTAAGTCATTTGCTGAACGTTTTAATCGAAGCACTTCAACTTCACTCGCTGCACCTTTGGCAACGAGCGGCTCAGTCATGGCCAATTCTTGTTGAACCAATACCAAAGCTTGTTTTAAGCCTGCAACGGATTCTTCCAAGTTTGCACGACGTGAACGATATAAAGCAGTCTCTTCATTCACTAAGGCAGGAATTTTTTGAACATCTTCAGGGAAGCTTAATGGCGTACCGTTTACTTCTGCACGTAAACGCGCTGCTGTTGCACGAGATGCCACAAGTAAAGACTCAGTTTCACCAACATTTGATGCGAAACGTGTTGGATCTAGTTGCGCAAGAACTTGTCCTTGTTCAACAATTTGACCTTCCTTCACATTCAACTTAGTTAAAATCCCCCCTTCAAGCGACTGAACAATTTGTTCTTTCGAAGATGGAATCACTTTACCTGTACCTGTAGAGACTTCCTCTAATTTGAATAACCAAGCCCAAACTAAAAGGATTGCCAAACCAATCGTAATAATCCAAATGATTAAACTCGATTTCGGTAATGGTGGCTCTTTAAAGCTAACTTTGGTCGAGCGTTGTATTTCTTGTTTATTTTCACTCATGATTTAAGCCCCAGCTACTTTTTTCTGAGCATTCTGATTCAGAATTTGATCACGTGGCCCATCCATGACAATTTTACCTTCGTTCACCACAATAATGCGGTCAACCAACTCAAGTACCGCACGACGGTGTGTTGCCACCACCATAGTTCGATTTTGTAAATAACCTTTTAAATGATCGATCAACTGCTTCTCAGATACGTCATCAATGGCCGCTGTAGGTTCATCAAGTAATAGAATATTTGGTTGACGAATCAATAAACGTGCAAGCAGCAAGGCTTGGCGTTGACCGCCAGAGAAGCCTACACCACCTTCTAAAATGATATGGTCTAGCCCTTCTTTTTTCTCTTGAACAAAGTGAATTGCACCCGTAATTTTCAGTACTTCAATCAATTGTTCATCCGTCGCCAACGGAGCACCCAAGGTCAAGTTTTCACGAATCGTACCGTAGAATAACTGTGCATTTTGGTTCAATAGCCCCATATCACGACGTACATCTGCAGGGTCTATTAAAGACAGTTCGATTCCATCTAATTTAACTTTTCCTTGTACAGGCGTTTGCATACCTGATAACAACTGAAGAAGCGTCGATTTACCAGCACCATTACGGCCTAAAATTGCGATCTTTTCTCCAGCCTTAATTTCCAGTTTTGGAATTAAAAGACTTGGACGTGGATCATCTTCACCATACTTAAATAAGACTCCATTGAGTTCATAATGACCGTTGATTGATGGTCGATGAATGAGGTGAGAATAATCCGGTTGATCGACAGGTTTCTTCATGAGTTCATCAAGACCTGCTTTCGCCACTTTAGCCTGTTGTAAACGACCTAATACCCCTGCCAGTGCAGAAATCGGTGCCAACATTCGAGAGGATAAAATCGAACAAGCCACCAATGCACCTGTGGTCATTTCACCTTTCATCACAGCAAAACAGCCGACGAGTACAACGATTGCAAATGTTAGACCCTGAATTTTTTGTGTCCATGCCGACATTAAGCCCACGATTTTACGTTGACGCATACTGACATCAGCAGACACTTCATTCATGTGGTTCCATTGGTTTTGGAAGCGTGATTCCGCACGAAGTAATTTGATATCTTCCATGCCTTGCACAGATTCAACCAATAAGGCATTACGAATCGAAGACTCGCGCATACCCATTTGTGCAAGTTTAGCCAATGGTTTTTGCGCCAAAATCCCTGGAATAATCATCAAAGGAACAACCAACAGCATGACCCAAAATAGATTGCCACCAATTAACCAGAAGATGAACAAGAATAGGAAGAAAAACGGTAAATCGGCAATCGCGGTAACAGTCGTCGAGGTGACCATCTCGCGCACACCTTCTAATTCACGAATCTGTGAAATAAAAGTACCTGTTGATTTTGAACGTTCACTATTTTTAATTCTTAATGCATGACCAAATACACGATCGGAAATTTTCAAATCAGCACGTTTACCAATAATATCCGATAAATAAATTCGTGAAACACGTAGTGCAAACTCAAATATCGCTGCAATTAACACCCCACCGGCAAGTACCCATAAAGTCGGTACAGATTGAGATGGAATGACGCGGTCGTACACGTTCATTGAGAACAAAATAGTGGCTAGGGCCAAAATATTCGCCATTAATGAAGCAAACATAATGTCGATGTAGCGTTTCCAGTCTTTTAAAACAATCGACCAGAACCAATTTTTTTCAAACGGCTTGATGTATTCATCAACACGTGCATCGGGTACAGATGACTCTGGACGCAGAATATAAATATTGCGAACGCCATGGCTCAATCGTTCAATAGAGAAGACTTGAGATAGGCCTTCATCTCCGCTCAATTGGACACTGGCATTACCGTCTACGTCGATGCGTTCTACCACACCCACTTCACCACTAATAAACTCAACCAATACCGGTAAGCGCCATGGATTAAGCAGATTTATGTCATATTTATTTTTTCGAACACTTAATCCAATTTGGCGTGCCATGACTGCAACCAGTTCATCGGCATTTTTGTGTTGATCCCAATCCAACTGCAACCGTATACGTTCTTCAGAGGGTTCAATTCGATAATGCTTTGCAATATTCAGAACCGCTTGTAGCCACGGTTGATAATTTATTGTATTACTCATGGCTGAACTTCAAACCCCTGAATAGATATATTATTAAGTTCATAAATATTTCGTGAACGTCCTGTCACTTGGATGTACTGCGCAAGTGCTGAGTAGATATCATATTGTGATGTCACAATTTCTTGTGCGGCACTATGTATGGCTTGCTCTGCATTCAGTAGATCGACAACCGTTCGAGTTCCTAATTTATATTGTTCTTGATACAGTTCTTTGGTTCTTACCGTTGTTTCACGACGCTGCACCAATATCGACATTTGACGCTTTTTATTTTCGATTTGTTCTCGAATCATTCGGACTTGATCAATCACATCCAAATATACTGTATTCACTTGTGCTTTAGCTGCTTCTTCAGCATAGCTTGCGGCACGTGTTTGCGCTGCAATTGCACCACCTTGGTAAAAATTACTGGTAGCTTCCAACATGATTGAATTATATAAACCATCATCTTCATCATTATTTGGATTACGGCCATTCACCGCCTGACTCAGACTGCCTTTGACATTTATTGTTGGATAAGCACTTAATTTTGACTGTTGCTTTTGCAATTTGGCAATTTCAACCCCAGCCTGTGCTTGCATCATGCTCGGAATCATCTTGAAGTCCGGATCCTCGTATAAAGCCGCTGCAGTTAAGATCCGATCGGGTATCACCCAATTGATCTGACTTACATCAAAACCTAACAAGGTACGAAGTCGCTGTTGGTACTGTCGAAGCTGAGTTTCTTGCACGATTAAATTTGATTCCGCAGCTTCTAAATTTGACTTGGCTTGAATAGGGTCTGCTTGACTACTGATCCCTGCGGTTGCACGTAGGTTGGCAATTTCAGCAATCCGACTCACACCGGCAATTTGTTGCTGCGCAATTTTAGCAACTTCTTGATATCGTTTAATGTTGATAATGGCATTTGCAACATCAAAAGAAACTTCATCTAAATTTACAAGCACATTGGCCTGCTCTTGTAACATTTTTGCTTCTTCTATACCGACAGCACTTTTGGTTTTACCAAAGTCATATAACATCTGCGTCGCATTTAAAGATACCAACTGACGTCCACGCTCGCCTTTAGTCAGATCTGCAGTGCTCAATCCACCTGAAATTTGGGGATAATATGCAGCATTCGCTAGGTCAATATTAGCGTTTTGCGATGCGACTGTAGCAATACTTTGTGTGATTTCTGGACGTCTTTGGACGGCGATATGTATCGCATCAATAAAACTTAGATTCTTCGCTACTGTGTTTGGATTATAGTTGCCTTGTTGCGTTCGACCATAAGCAACGGCGGGCATTTCTTGGACACGTGAGGTATCTAAATTATATTTACTGAGTTCGGTGATGTTAATTTTTTCGGCAGAAGGTTTAGGCTTATTAGGTAAAAAAATCTTATCTAATGTCTTTTGAATGGTACTTTGTGCAGTGCTAGTATCTGCTGCATACACTGAACCAATGGAAAAGGGTAATAATAATATACAAAAGAAATTGCACTTATTTTTACGCGGACGCCCAACTTTTGGACCATTCATCTTTCGTAATCGCATGATTTTTGCAGGTCGTATTTTTAGTTTAAAATATACTGAATTCTTGTTAATTTTTTAGATTAATCGCTCAGTTTTTGTCATTTCAGACAATAACATAAACCCGCTGAATGAAACTAGCGCCACTCAACGGGAAATTTCTTATTTTATTCAATTAAACAGTAAAATCATCACCAAGATAAACTTTACGTACCGTCTCATCTGCAAGGACTTCTTCTGGAGTACCTTCTGCAATCACTGAGCCTTCGCTCACGATATAGGCATGCTCACAAATCGCAAGGGTTTCTCGCACATTATGGTCGGTAATTAATACACCAATACCACGATCTTTCAATGTTCGGATAATGTCTTTGATATCACCCACTGAAATAGGATCGACCCCTGCAAAAGGTTCATCTAGCAACATAAATTTAGGGTCTGCAGCTAACGCGCGCGCGATTTCCGCACGGCGTCGCTCACCACCCGACACACTCATACCAAGAGAATCTTTGATGTGTGTGATTTTAAAGTCAGCAAGCAATTCCGTTAAACGTTGCTGACGTTGTTGCTTATTTAGATCTTTACGGGTTTCTAAAATCGACATGATATTTTCAGAAATGGTTAATTTTCTAAAAATAGATGCTTCTTGAGGTAGATAACCAATACCTTTACGTGCGCGCTCATGCATTGCCAAGTCAGACAAATCAAGATCATCTAAATGAATCTCACCTTTATCCATACGAACTAAGCCAACAACCATATAGAAGCTTGTGGTTTTACCTGCACCATTTGGACCAAGTAAACCCACAATTTGACCACTTTGCATGCTAAAGGACACATCCTTTACCACCCAACGCTTACTGTAGTTTTTGGCTAAATGCTTAATACATAAAGTTTGAACTTGCGAGGTCTGCTCCATTAATCACGTGCTCCTGGGAAGGACTTAGTGCTTGACGGCGGAATCACGATTTGTACACGACCTGAAGAAGATCCAGATTTATTTGGTGTACCTTCAGCAACGATATCGCCTTTATTCATACTGTATTTCAGGCTATTACCCCGAATACTTGCACCATCTTGTTGCAACAAAGCACCACCCGTCATGGTGATAATACCTGTTTCAGCATTGTAGACAATCTTCTGTGCTTGGCCTTTTGCATAGCCTTTGGTAGGATCAGTTTTTTGTTGGAAATGTGCTGGCCCACCCGTTGCTGTAATCGTACTGATCTCTTTTTTGCTGTTTAAATTCGCAACGATTGAGTTTGCCTGAAGCTTCATCGAACCCTGTTCAATGATGACATTACCGGTATACGTCGTAATCCCAGTTTTTTCATTAAATGTTGCACGATCGGCAACCAATGAAATCGGTTGATTACGATCTGAAGGCAAAGCAAAAGCTGCAACCGAACATATCGCCAGTGAACCGAGTAGCACTGTACGTTTTAGGAAAGTTTTTGCAGTTTTTCGATTAAAATTATGGTTCATACTTTCCTCGAATATTAAAAAATTCGTATTGACCGTCGTTTAAATTTGCTTTTAAACCTTGGCTGACAAATTCGGCTTGTGGTGAAATCACCGTTACAGTCTTGTCCGTTTCTATTTCACGCTGTTTTGGAAAAGCAGTTAGTTCCTCAGTACGAAACTCCATTTGCCCTTCACGCATCAATTTTGTTGCAACCACATTGTCACTCAGCACGACTTTTTGGTTATCGTCCATACCATTGGCTTGTTTGGCAAAAAACGTGGCATCGACAGCACCATCTTGATAGGTCGATGCTTTCAGATTGACCAAATGAGACGTTTGCTTTTGCAAATCCTGCTCAAGTCGATCGACTTGCGCACGAATATGCAATTTTCCCTGCTCATCAGTCTGCGTCAGGTTAATGTTTTCAGCTGAGTAAGTCATACTTTTCGAAGAGTCCGCCTGAAGCTTATTACCCTTTCCACCGAAATAATAAAAACCACCGCTTACTGCAGCAATGACCACAGCTGTCACGTATAAAACTTTAGTATCCATAAGCGGAGATTCAATCCAATGACTGCATCAATTTATTAATAAGGTGCACTTGCATATTTTTCAAGTAGTTCCTGGTATACACCTTTAGAAACTAAAAGCATATCGCAGATTTCACGAACAGCACCACGTCCACCCATCGCCTGCGTAACAAGATCTGCACGGCGACGTACTTCTAAATGTCCATTTGGTACGGTCACTTTCATCCCCGCAATAGCAAAGGCTGAAAGATCGGGCCAATCATCACCCATATATAGGCAATCTGAAGGATCAATACCAAACTGTGCACAGGCTTCAGTCAAGGCAACACCTTTGTCTTCACGTCCTTGAAAGACCAAATCGACACCTAAGTCAGACATGCGTTTTTCAACAATATTACTTTTACGGCCAGTAATAATGATGACTTTGATACCCGCTTTTTGCACCAACTTCATGCCCAAGCCATCTCGAATATCAAAGGATTTGATTTCATCGCCGCTATTGGTCAACGTTACAAATCCATCACTTAAAATTCCATCTACATCCAGTACTAGTGCTTCTATGTGACGCGCTTGTTCTAGCAATACATACGATGCCATTTTCTTAATTTACCCCAGCCTGAATCAAATCATGCATGCTGATAATCCCAATCACTTTATTGGCATCATCAACAACTACAAATTGTGTAATTTTCTTTTCGTTCATACGTTCTAAAGCATGTACCGCACGTTCTTCTTGTGAAATCGTCAAAGGATTTTTAATCATCACTTCTGAGACTTTCATATTCACATCAAAGCCTTGCTGTTTATCAATCAAACGACGTAAATCACCATCGGTAAAAATGCCCAATAAGGTATCGTTTTCATCGACGATCGTGGTGAGACCCAAACGTTTATTTGAAATTTCGTACAGGACTTTATTCATTGGTGTCTCTGGCGACACTTTGGGTAAGTCTTCACCTGTATGCATAAGATGTTTTACATGCAATAACAAACGCTTACCCAACGCTCCAGCAGGATGAGAACGTGCGAAATCATCTGAGGTAAAGCCACGTGCATCCAATAATGCAACTGCAAGGGCATCACCTAAGGCTAATGTTGCAGTGGTACTTGAAGTCGGCGCTAGACCCAAAGGGCATGCTTCTTGAATATTACCCAAGGTCAATGCGACATCAGCATTTTGTGGCATTGGGCCTTTATTGTCGCCACTCATGGTAATTAGAGGAATGCCCAAATGTTTGATCAATGGCATGAGCATCATAATTTCATCACTCTTACCTGAGTTTGAAATTGCAATGAGCACATCACCTTTTACCAACATGCCCAAATCACCATGTCCAGCTTCACCCGGATGCATGAAGAAAGATGGTGTACCTGTCGAGGCAAACGTAGCGGCCATTTTACGACCGATATGACCCGATTTGCCCATACCAGTAATCACTAAACGCCCTTTGCACTGTAAAATGATTTCGCAGGCTTGGCTAAAACGATCATCTATTTGCGTCGCTAATACTTGTAAAGCATGCTCTTCAATACGCAAAGTTTCTAATGCGACTTTCTGAAAATCGACTTGATTCGGCATATTTGGTGGATTCAAAGTTGTTATACCTTAAGCCGTGAGAGGTGCGCTCTCACTTTCAAAATAAAAAATTTTCACAATTTTATCATATCTATGCAAATAGCACGTTTCCAAATGTATAAGAATTCATGAATTATGCAGAAAAGATGCATTTCTTCATTTTTATCTTCCGGACAGATAAATTGAATTCAGCACTCGAATGAGATTCAGACTGAATCCAATTAACCTTCTACGCTATTTTTAGCAACGCAAAGACATCAAGCATTAAAAAATATCTGCTTTTTTGGGTTTTAACTTTATGAAAAAAAATGCTTAGGTTAAGATGAGCCATCTTTTGGTAGAAACAATTTGAAGACCTATGCAACCTTTTGTTCTATATAACTCAGAGCAACGTAAAAAAGTAGAATTCGTACCTCGCAAAGAAGGACATATCGATATGTATGTCTGTGGAATGACCGTGTATGACTACTGTCATATTGGTCATGCTCGAGTTATGGTTGCATTCGACTACATTATCCGTTTCCTGCGCAGTCAGGGCTGGAACGTTAAATACGTTCGCAACATTACCGATATTGACGACAAAATCATTGCCCGTGCCAATGAAAATGGCGAAAGCATTACTGCTTTAACCGATCGCTTTATCAAGGCCATGAACGAAGATGCTGCCAATTTAGGTTGTGCAGCACCTGATGAAGCACCACGTGCAACAGACTATATCGATCAAATGCAGAATATGATTGGTAACTTAGTCAACAAAGGTACAGCATATCCATCTGCAAATGGCGATGTTTATTTTGAAGTTGAAAAGTTTGCCAAATATGGTCGTCTTTCGGGTCGTAAACTTGACGATATGCAGGCTGGTGCTTCTGAACGCGTTGATGTAGAAGTAGAAAAGAAACATCCTTTTGACTTCGTGCTTTGGAAACATGCCAAAGAAAATGAACCTTCTTGGGCTTCGCCTTGGGGCAATGGCCGTCCGGGCTGGCATATTGAATGTTCAGCGATGTCGACCTGCTGCTTAGGCAACCATTTTGATATTCATGGTGGCGGTTCAGACTTAACTTTCCCGCATCATGAAAATGAAATTGCGCAATCTGAGGCATCTACTGGCGAACAGTATGTTAATTACTGGATGCACGTCGGCTTTATTAATGTCGATGGCGAAAAAATGTCGAAGTCTTTAGGTAACTTCTTCACTATTCGTGATGTGATGGATAAATTCCACCCTGAAGTGATTCGCTTCTTTATTGTGTCATCACATTACCGTAGCCCAGTAAACTTCTCTGACACTGCTTTAAAAGAAGCGAAAAATACCCTTTCCCGTTTCTATCATTCATTTAAAGCTTATCAGCAAGTCTATGGTGAAAAAACCGTAGAAACTTTGGATGATGATTTAGTTGAGAGCTTTAATGCCGCTATGCGTGATGATTTCAACACCGCAGAAGCAATTGCGGTATTGTTTGAAGTCAACAAAGAATTGAACCGTGCCGTAAAAGATGAAAATGCTGAACAAGCGGCTGTGTATTATTCGACATTGCGTCACTTAACCAATATTTTAGGTTTGGTTCAGCATAATGTTGATGAATTCTTAAAATCAGATATTGGTCAGGAAGCTCTAGGTCTCTCTGAAGAGCAAATTGAAGATTTAATTCAACAACGTAAAGATGCGAAAAAAGCCAAAGAATTTGCCAAAGCAGATGAAATTCGTCAATCTTTATTAGATCAAGGTGTTGTCCTTGAAGATACTCGTCAAGGTACTATTTGGCGCCGTGCTGATTAATTAAGCAAACAGAAGCATAGAGAGTTGACAGTTGTGTGAAATTCTCTATAATTCACCTCATTGCGGGAATAGCTCAGTTGGTAGAGCATAACCTTGCCAAGGTTGGGGTCGGGAGTTCGAGTCTCCTTTCCCGCTCCAGAATACGAAAAACCCTCATCGAAAGATGAGGGTTTTTTTATGTCTCAATTTTTCTTCAACGGCTTATTTTTAGATTTATTTACTCATGTTATGCACATAAAAGTAATTTCGCATTTAGGGATTGAATAAAGAGATTAGCCTTCGGCTGGAGGTACTCTTACGAAACGTTGTTTTTCATTCGGCAAAATGAGATGCGAAGCTTCGCAAGGAAACCATCTTGCGGTGCAATGCACCTCACCAACAAAACTCGTTCACTACCGTCAAATTATTCAACGTATCGCAAAAACATTTTTGATTAGAAGTCGTCCTGTCTCAAACAATTGCGCATGACATTACCGCGTATCTTTATTATTTGAAGCAAAGTACGCTTCTGATGTTACTGCGTCACCTCAGTTATTTATTATATTGTAGCGACGTTAATAGGCCTTAATTTTCCCCAACGAATAAGGCTTCCCCTATTGCCACACGACCTTTCACCTACCTGTTAAAAAATAATCTGATGAAATGCTCATCTCGCCAATTTTCCTCAATTTTTCTCCATAATTTTCCGTTATTCTTTGCCAAAATTACATTTGGACAACCAAATAATGCACGGCGCGCACACTACACTCAAACTGACCAGCTTAAGTTACGCATTACTTACGATCTCAACATCAATTTGGGCCGCAGATACTGTTCAAAATCCGCAAGAATCTGTAGCAGTTCAGCAAATGGAAGCTTTAACATTTGAAGTTCCGACAGCAAGCACTAAGCCCAAAGACCCAGATATCAGTGCTGTCGCAAAAACTATTATAAGCCGTGATGAAATGTTGAAATTTGGCGATCAGTCAATCAATGATGCGCTGCGTCGTGCTGCAGGATTTCAACTCCCTGGTGCTGGCGGTGGTCCACGTGGTGGTGCAGGTGCTGGCGGCATGCGTTTCCGTGGTGGTGGTGCACCCGTGTTCTTAATCAATGGTGAACCTGTACAAGGTGGTCCTCGTGGTGGCATGTCAGTTGTTGATAGCATTACGCCCGAAATGATCGAACGCCTTGAAATCACCAAACAACCGAGCGTCGCTCAAGGCTCGGTTGCTTCATCTGCAGTCATCAACATTATTTTAAAAGAACCATTGAATGGCACGCGTTTGAGTGGATCTGTACGTGCTGGTTATGGCCTAACCAAGTCAAATACACGTGAAGAAGAACGCACCAATTTAAACTTTCAAATGGATGGTCGTTCAGACCCTTGGATCTATAGTTTATCTGGGAGCCAAATGTGGAATGACTCAGATACGCTCACCCGTACACAAGATGCAACAGGAACGAAAACTCAAAAACGCATCACCAATCGTACGTCGCAAATGCTGACCCCACGTGTTGAATATCAACTTGATGATCAACAAAAATTGGTCGCTGAAATGTTTTATCGCAGCAATGAAAGCGAAGGCACAAGTGGCTCCCAAGTCCAAAAAGATAAAAATGACAGCATTCGACTCAACACACGATATGAGCGTAAAGACCAAGGAAATTCAGACAAAATTCGCTTATCAATCGAGCAGCAAAATGAAACGGAATTTACAGAGTATAGAGATTCCCAATCATATATTGATGAACAAATTAATGAATATGGTTTAGGCTACGACGGTGTCCGTAAGTTTGACTCAAAACGCCAAATAAAATTTGGTACTGATCTACGTAGCAATGAACTTGAAAGCAATATTGCAGAGACCTTAGATGAACAATTGTATGCTGCCTATGTTGAAGGAAGTTGGAAATATACGCCGCGCCAAACCTTAACTTTAGGTGTACGCCAAGAGTGGATTGATCGTTCAGGTTTAGTGGATTATCAAGAGCAGCATTTGAGTCCTGTATTAGCACACCGTTTAGACTTTAATGACCAATGGTCACTTCAAACCAATTTGAGTCAGGCTTTTAAAAACCCACGTAGCAATCAATTGATGCCGACTGTTTCAGTTTCTACAGATAGTGATGCAGGGACACTAAACAACCCTAACCGTGGGGGTAATCCTGACTTACGACCTGAAACCATCAATGCTTACGAAACAACCATAGGCTATAACACCCCTGCTGGCGGCGTAAATATCACTGCTTATTATCGAAAAATTAATAACTATATCGAAAAATCGATCCTGTTAGAAAATGCTACAGGCGGTCGTTGCGAAACAGGAAATACCGATTGCCGTTTTGTCGAACGCCCATATAACCAAGACAGTGCAACTACTTATGGTGTAGAAATTGCTGGACGTTATGCACTGAAGCAAACGGAGAATGGCCATTCATTTATGTTGAATGCTCAGCTTTCAACTGTACGTGCAAAGATTGAAGAAGCTGACGGCTCTGATCGTTTGGCGAGCGATGTTGCACCTTATACCGCTAGTGCAGGTTTATCTTATAACTATCAACCGTGGCGTATTGCAACAAGTGTGAACCTCAATTACACCCCTGAATATACACGTGCGCTGAGTAATGAACCGTACAATCGCACCAGCAATGAACGTGTTAACATGGATGTGAGTTTTACTAAACGCTTTGATCAAAATTGGTCTGCATCAGTCAATGCACGTAATATTCTCAGCTCAGATTATAAAGAAGTGTTAAAAGAACAAAGTTCTGGCGCGCTATACCAATCTCGTATCAATGAATCAATTCCAAGCTTTATGTTTACCTTAGAAAAGAAATTCTAAACCGTTTCTAAGAGACTTCTAAGAGATTTAAAATAAAAAACCGATACGGACAACGAATCGGTTTTTTATGCGTACACGACCGCAAACTAGCGCTCAATTGCCTTCAACATTTTCGCAATTTTGAGGGTATGTTCCTTCTGCCCTTTTTTCTCTAAGACCTTTTGCTCAACCCACCATAAATATTCAAAAATTTCTGATTCACTTGAATCCTCTTGAATTAATTTAAAAATATTGGGCAAATAATCATCATATTCATCACGCAAAGCAGGAATACGGCGAATCCCTAACGGGTCCCATTCCTTTAATAAAATTTTATGTATCGCATGCAAGAGACTGGCATCTCGATTATGTTTTGACTGCATACAAGTTCCCTGGCTTATATTTTTTTACTTTTAAAATCAGTTATCTAATTATGTGATGATATTAAAAGAAAAATGAACTGTTGTTTGTCGAAGATTTCATCATACGCATCTCTAAACGCTTTTCCATTGGTTTTTCATCTTTTTTTTATATTAAACCAAAGCTTTATCTAAATTTCATGCACTTTTTCTCATAAATTTTGCCAATAAACCCTTTCGAGAATCCCTTACTTCACAGTACAAAGGTTTTAAATGCTAAGTTCAACGATCGAACCTAATCACTCAAAGAAAAAACAATACGCTTCAGCCAATTTCTATATTTATCTCTATTTATCTCTTTTCGATTTTGTGAAAAATTTACAGTTTTCCTTTTTATTCTCCGAAAATTCAAGCTACATTCTATTTTGAAATCTTAATCCTGAAAAATTCCTATGAGTACTGCATTAAACGAAACCATCTACGTCATTCAACACCTTGCATTTGAAGATTTGGGTTCATTGGAAGATGTATTTTACCAACTGGGTTATCGGGTGAGATACTTCGAAGCTGGAGTCGATGACCTGAGTAAAGCTATTCAACATACAGGGCTTACCATCATTTTGGGTGGCCCGATCGGAGTCTATGAAACTGATGACTACCCATTCCTACAAAAAGAAATAGACTTACTTAAAGTACGTTTAGAGAGTAACTTACCGACTTTAGGCATTTGCTTAGGTGCTCAGCTTATTGCGTATGCATTGGGCGCTAAAGTTTATGCAGGTCATAGCAAAGAAATCGGTTGGAGTTCCCTAGCGCTTGAAGCCATTACTCACAATATTTTAGCGCCATTAGATCAAGTACCGGTACTGCATTGGCATGGCGATACCTTTGATTTACCTGCAAATGCACAGCTACTCGCCAGCTCGGCAATTTATCCAAATCAAGCGTTTAGCTATGGGCCCAATATTTTAGCCCTACAGTTTCATATTGAAGCAGAAGCACAGGCCATGGAAAAATGGCTGATTGGGCATACATGTGAATTACATAAAGCACAAATTAACATTCCAAATTTGCGCATGCAAAGCCAACAACAAGCACCTCATTTAGAACGTGTTGCTCCCCTTATTTTGCAACAATTTTTACAACAGCTTGAGCTTTAAAACAGCTATTAATTTAATGCTAAATGGCTTATAACGGTTGCACTTCAAAACGTATAAGCCATTAGAATGACTCCCTTACTCAGCATTGCGCTCATCCACTTTTTTGCTCTCATCAGCCCAGGCCCAGACTTCTTTTTTGTCACTCAAAGTGCTATTCGACAATCCAGATCACATGCATTATTTGCCGCATTAGGTATATCACTCAGTATTCTAGTTTGGTCAATTTGTGCAATAAGTGGCTTACATTTTCTATTTCAAAAAATGGCTTGGTTACAACAATGCCTCATGATTTTGGGTGGCCTATATCTTTTATATTTAGGCACTCAGTTATTAAAGTCTGCGTGGAGTAAAGACCTCGGCACAATAACAAAACCAACCGAGCAAGCTGTACAGAAAAAATCGCCTTTGACGCTATTATTCCAAGGTTTCTTGACCAATATGGCCAATCCTAAAGCATTGGTTTATTTCAGTAGTGTATTTTCCATTGGAATCAGTGCAAAGGTCAGTATTTTTGATCAAAGCTCTTTATTAGCTTTAGTCTTTATTGAAAGTTTGATTTGGTTTGCATTGGTTGCAGTCTTATTCTCAGCACCTAAAATGACGCATTACTATCAAAAATTTAGTAAAAAAATTGACGCAATTACCGGTGGAATCTTCATCAGTTTTGGCTGCCTATTACTGCTCAATCGCGATTAATCAAGCACCAATTAAATATCTGCCAAACATAAAAAAGCACCCAAATGGGTGCTTTCCTAACTTAGCTGAGGGAGCTAAATCTTATTTCGCTGCTGCCTTTGCTGTAGACACAGCCGCTTCAGTCGTAATATTTACCGTAATTTTGTCGCCTACATTCGGTACATATGCACCTACACCAAATGCTGAACGATCAAAAGAAGTCGTTGCATTGAAACCAATCGTTTCCGCCTTAGTCATTGGGTGAACGGCTTGCTTGTTCAATACAGCGTCCAATACCACTGGTTTAGTCACATTTTTAACTGTTAAATCACCCGTGATTTTGTATTTAGTTTTGCTGATCGCTTGAACTTTTGTGCTTTTAAACGTGATATTTGGATATTTTTCAGCATCAAAGAAATCAGCAGTTTTTAAATGATCATCTAATGCTTTGACATTGGTATTTAAGCTTGATAATGGAATCGTCACATTCACAGACGAATTTGCAGGTTTTGCATTATCGACATTAATTGTCCCTTGAATGTCACTAAAATTTGCAGAAGGCGTTGAGAAACCAAAATGATTCCAAGTAAATACTGTTGCTGTATGAGTAGGATCAATTTGATAGGCAACAGGTTTTGCCATAGAAATTGTTGTAACTGATGCTACCGCCAAACCGATTGTTAATGCTTTAAAGTTCATGTTTTTATCTCACTTTCGAATACCATTAAGTCTATAGATTTTTAGCCGTATTACAGCTTTAAAGATAAAACGTTTTGTTGCATGTTTAGAACGATAGTTTTGTAAAATCTGTAGCAGCATCTACAACCACTCTCAATTATTAAATTTTCCATATATTTCAAATAATTATTCTTTTCAAGCTACTCCCCGACGATTTATCCTAAATTTAGGAAACATTAACCTATCTGAGTCGTAGGTTTTCAAAACAAATCCACTTAAGATTTTTAGACATCATAAAAATCTGAGTACCCAAAAATGACAGAACAATCGCTGGCTATTGAAAAAGCCTTAAACACTAAAACTCCCAAAGATGTCGTTTTGGCATTTCTTATGAATACTTCAAAAGAACTCGTCGAAAATGCAACTCAGCTGCTGGTTGCAGAAGACGCGGCGTATGTTTCCTTAAACTTCAGCAACCCAGAACTTAAACAAATTGAGCCGTGGGCTGGGTCTGGCACAGGCAGAGCCATCTATATTTATACCTTTGCCAACGTCGGCACCTACTGGAACATCGACGACTTTCAAATCACCGATATGATCGCTGAAGATGAAACTGTAGCTGTATTTGGTCAATTCACCTACACCTCAGTCTATGCAAAAAATACTTTCACCTCGCCTTTTTCAATCAAAGCCAAAGTTCAAAACGGTTTAATCAGCTTTTTCCAATTTATGGAAGATACCTATGCCTCAGCATCATCGTTCCGCGTAGGTGGCGAATGGATCATTCAGCAAGAAGCAGACTCAGCTAAAAACTTTAAAGTTTCAGCTTAAATGCTCAGGCCCAGCAGCTCTTCACGCAAAAGCTACTGTTGATTTGGAATGGCCTTTTACATTGAGTTAATGACAGCGGTATTGGATAAATCCGGTTTTTCTCGCGATTTGATCATACAGCTTTTGTGCAGTTTCATTGTCCTGATGCGTGAGCCAATACACACGGTCACACTGCCGCTGATCACAATATTCTTTCACTTTGGCGATCAGCGCTTTGCCAATGCCCTGCCCGCGATAATCCTCAAGGGTATATAAGTCCTGCAAATAGGCATAAGGCTGCAATGTCCAGCAGCTCTCATGTTCAATGACATGCACGATCCCAACCACTTGATGATCAATCACAGCTGCAAAGCCATACATATGTTCGCAGTCAGCAGCATGTAACCTGTGCCACGTTCGCTTGGTCACTGCATCCGCCACCTGACTTTTATAAAATTCTAAATACAGCTCCCAAAGCGGCAGCCATTGGTTTTTTGATATTTCTGTTAAATTTTTAATCTGTATTTGCACGTTCGATATCTTTTTAAATGAGCACTGGATTTTTATAACTGAAATAAAGCTTTTTGTGTTGAAAACACTGTATTTAATGCGCTCTTTTTTAGTCTTGATAAGTCTTGGATGGACTTTTTCTTATCCGTTTTATAAATACGATAGGCAAATAAAAAGCCCGAACAATCGGACTTTTTAACCATTTAGCTTATAGCTTCTCAACCAAAATGCGGTCAACTTGCTTCAAGCCTGTATGCTTTTCATGGTTCTTACGGCGAATCTTAATCACTTTGTCTTCTTGCAAATCTTGCAGCATCAATTCTACTGCAACCATGGCTTCAAGCGCTAAGTCCGTGCCTATCCATTTCTGTTCACCAGCATCCATCAGTACAATTTCATCATTTATCTGATCGTAAAGGCTCATCGTTTCCTCACTTGGGGCAACATTGCACCCGTGGCTGAATACTGCATGAATGAATTAATTTTAAACCAATGCTTTAATTCATTCGTTACAAATCGTTATTTCACAATTAAAAATAAATTTAATCTCTGCAATAAAAAACGCCCCTTCTCTGGGGCGTCTTTATTAAGGTTAATCTTTATAAATTAAGCGGTAATTTCTTTCACAGCAGCAACAACAGCATCAACAGTAATACCAAAGTGTTGGTACAGGTCTTTTGCTGGAGCTGATTCACCGTAAGTCGTCATACCGATTACACGGCCATCAAGACCTACAAATTTCCACCAGTAGTCTACATGCGCAGCTTCAACCGCAACACGCGCACGGACCGCAGCAGGAAGAACCGCTTCACGGTAAGCAGCGTCTTGTTTTACGAATTCTTCAGCACATGGCATAGAAACAACACGTACACCTTCAAGCTGTGCATAAGCATCCATTGCCAATGAAACTTCTGAACCAGTCGCAATGATGATTGCTTTCAATTCGCCTTTTTCTTTTGCAAGTACATAACCGCCTTTCGCAACATCAGCAATTTGATCTGCTGTACGTGTTTGGAATGGCAAGTTTTGACGAGAGAAGATTAACGCTGTAGGGCCTTCTGAACGAAGCAGCGCAGATTTCCAAGAAATAGACGCTTCTACAGTGTCACATGGACGCCAAGTGTTTAGGTTTGGTGTACCACGTAAAGATGCAATTTGCTCTACAGGTTGGTGTGTAGGTCCATCTTCACCCAACCCGATCGAATCATGTGTATAAACATGGATCACACGTTGTTTCATCAATGCAGACATACGTACTGCATTACGCGCATATTCCATGAACATTAAGAATGTTGCTACATAAGGAACGAATCCGCCATGCAGCGCTACACCGTTAGCAATCGCAGTCATACCGAATTCACGTACGCCGTAATGAACGTAGTTACCGGCTGGGTTAGATTCAACGCCTTCTGCTCCTTTCCATAAAGTCAGGTTAGAGCCTGCAAGGTCAGCAGAACCACCTAGAATTTCTGGAAGCTGTGGTGCAAATGCTTGAATGGCATTTTGGCTAGCTTTACGAGTAGCGATTGTTTCAGCTTTAGCATTTACTTCAGCAATATAAGCATCCGCTTTTGCTGCGAAGTCAGGAGGAAGGTCACCAGAAAGACGACGTTTTAGTTCAGCTGCTTCTGCTGGATATTTAGCAGCATACGCAGCAAATGTGTCGTTCCAAGCAGATTCAGAAGCAGTACCTTTGGCTTTTGCATCCCAAGCTGCATAAACATCAGCAGGAATTTCAAATGGACCTTCTGCCCAGCCCAAAGCTTCACGAGTTAAAGCGATTTCATCATTACCAAGCGGCGCACCGTGGCAATCTTCTTTACCTTGTTTGTTTGGTGAACCTAAACCAATAATGGTTTTACAGATAATTAAGGTTGGTTTCGCAGTTTCAGCTTTTGCTTCAACAGTTGCCGCACGGATTGCGTCTGCATCATGGCCGTCAACTTTAAGTACTTGCCAGCCGTATGCAAGGAAACGCTGTTCTGTATCATCAGAGAACCAGCCTTCTACTTCACCGTCAATCGAGATGCCGTTGTCATCGTAGTAAACAACTAATTTACCTAGACCCAAAGTACCAGCCAATGAACATGCTTCGTGAGAAACACCTTCCATTAAACAGCCATCACCTAAGAAACAGTATGTGTTGTGATCTACAACTGTGATGTCTTCTTTGTTGAATTGAGCCGCTAAAGTTTTTTCAGCAAGTGCAAAACCTACAGCGTTTGCAATACCTTGACCCAATGGACCCGTAGTTGTTTCGATACCCGGTGCATAGCCCAATTCTGGGTGACCTGGAGTTTTAGAATGCAATTGACGGAAAGATTTTAAATCTTCAATAGACAGGTCATAACCTGTTAAGTGCAATAGCGCATATTGCAACATAGAGCCATGGCCGTTTGACAATACGAAACGGTCACGGTTTGCCCATTGTGGGTTTGCAGGGTTGTGGTTGAGGAATTCACGCCATACCACATCAGCAATATCTGCCATCCCCATTGGAGCACCTGGATGTCCTGAATTTGCTTTTTGCACAGCATCCATTGCCAATACACGAATTGCGTTTGCAATACGACGTTCGTTAAGCGGGGTTGTCATAGGTCAGAGTCCAAACAAATGGTTTAAAAGAGTAAGATGAATAAGAATTCAAAGATGCGCATATTGTCTTAAAAAAAGCGGAATGGGTAAAGCCTCAGGGGCAAATTTTCGCTAATTATTCCTGCACCACCTGTATTTTGGGCGCTTATTGCACAATTTCAAGCCTATGCATGTCGTTTATTTTGTATACAGTGACGCTTTTATATGGCGAATCAATGACAGCGCAATGCATATTTAGAGTTTAGTGGTGAAAGCAAACGCTTCGTAATTGATAAAAGTCCAATACATCGAATGGAAATCGTGAATATAAATAGCAGCCAAAGCCGATCCAGATAAATGACCATTTGAAATTTGATTTCATATAAATTACACCCTCTACGGTTTGGGTAACTCAAACAGCAAACTCATCCCTTTGAAATCAGCACTTATCCAATATACTCACGGTTTCACATTCAATATTTATATACCACGACATGTAGCAGGTAAATTTCGCTGCGAAATATCATCCGATTGACAATTCCAAGCACCATTTAAACCATCTGGAATACTAAAATAGATCTGCTTTGAGCGAAGAGCAAAATTGACATCTGTTGATTTAAACGTAAAAACCACTGAACACGTTCCTGCCACATCAGTAATTTCACTACTCGCAATATACTTGGTACTGATACTTTCATTTAGCGCTGTATTCAAATCTACACAGCTTTGTTCCGCTGAATAATTTTCAATCAGTTTTAATTTATAGGGTGAAATCATTGTTAATACTTCAGCCACTTGCGCCCGAGCAACATAGCCATTGTAAGATACAGTAGCAATTGCAGCCAAAATACCGATGATTGCCACAACGATCATAATTTCAATGAGTGTAAAACCAGACTGTTTCATTACGTTTCCCCCATTCAACGTAATGACAAATAGGCAATTTGCATACCAAGTCTCAAAAGCCCGCATTTATTGTGTTTTATTTTTCAAATTAAACGATTAATTGTCATGAACAGTCATATTCTGACAGTTCATGACATTCATCATTGATAAATCACAGGATACTGATTTGATTTTTTCTTATAATTGATTCACTTAAAAAAACAATTTAGGCAATTGAACGCCTAATCACATTGTTGCTTGTGCCAAAGCCCAATATCTCTGTTTTATCTCATCATAAAAAATTAAATTGAGAAATCCATAGCTCATATCAATTTTTTAGATGCCTATATCAATTAAAAAGTCATTGAAATGAATTAATTTCATCCAATTTGGTCATGTTGAGCTAGTCCTAAACGCATTCTCGATGTAACATATTGCGTCTTTAAATTTAACTGTGATAGGACTTATGCGCGAGTACGCTGTATTTACCTCGGAATCTGTAAGCGAAGGCCATCCGGATAAAATGGCTGACCAAATCAGTGATGCTATTTTGGATGCAATCTTAAAAGAAGACCCATATGCACGGGTTGCTTGTGAAACGCTTGTAAAAACGGGTGCGGTTGTACTTGCCGGTGAAATCACAACAACTGCAAATGTTGACTTTGAAGCGATTGTTCGTAATACCGTAAATGGTATCGGATACCACCATTCAGATCTTGGCTTTGATGGTTCAACTTGTGCCGTGATCAACATGATCGGTAAGCAATCACCTGAAATTGCTCAGGGTGTTGACCGTCAAAAACCAGAAGATCAAGGTGCGGGCGACCAAGGTTTAATGTTTGGATATGCAAGCCGTGAAACTGATGTGCTTATGCCAGCACCGATTTCATATGCGCATCGCTTAATGGAAAAACAAGCTGAACTACGTAAACAAGGCAAACTTGCTTGGTTACGTCCCGATGCAAAAAGCCAAGTAACATTTGCTTATGAAAATGGCATGCCAGTTCGCTTAGACGCAGTTGTACTTTCGACTCAGCACGATCCAAAAATTACTCAAGCTCAATTGAAAGAAGCGGTAATTGAAGAAATCGTGAAAAAAGTGATTCCTGCTGAAATGTTCCATGCAGACACTAAATTCCACATCAACCCAACAGGTATGTTCGTCATTGGCGGCCCTGTAGGTGACTGTGGTTTAACAGGCCGTAAAATCATTGTAGATACTTACGGTGGTATGGCTCGTCACGGTGGTGGCGCGTTCTCTGGTAAAGACCCATCAAAAGTTGACCGTTCTGCTGCTTATGCAGGTCGTTATGTTGCTAAAAACATTGTGGCTGCTGGTTTGGCTGACAAATGTGAAATTCAAGTGTCTTATGCGATTGGTGTTGCAGAACCAACATCTATCTCGATCAACACATTCAATACTGCAAAAGTATCTGAAGATTTGATTATTGCACTTGTACGTGAACACTTTGACTTACGTCCATACGGTATTACTCGTATGTTGAACTTAATCCAACCGATGTACCAACAAACTGCTGCGTATGGTCACTTTGGTCGTGAAGGTTCTGATACCGCATTTACATGGGAAAAAACTGACAAAGTGGAAGCGCTTAAAGCATCTGCTGGTCTTTAATCTTAATAGATTAATTTCTCAAAAAAGCCTGCATTGATTGCAGGCTTTTTTATGGCCCGTATGTCCATAACTAAAACATCTAGGATAAAAATAACGAGTGTAAAAAATATTGACTAAAATTTACGCCTAGCTTTTTCATAAAACACCAAAATAATTTAAGAACAACATCATGCCTTTTCCATTAGACTTAAAATTTATTACTGCAACTGAAGAACAATTAGGATTTAAGTTTCCAGAAAAATATAAAGCCAAAATGCAAATTGAAAATGGTGGCGAATTCGGCATTAGCTTTTCTAGCGCGGATGAATTTAAAGATGGTGATGATATCGAAGCTTGGTGGCTTTTTCCCTTCCAAGACACCAGCAATGTGAAAAGAATAAAACGTACAACGAATCATCTAGCCGCAGAACATCAATCCATAAGTAAAATTGAAGACTTCCCTGAAAACAGCATTGCTATTGCGCATAACGGCGATGGCGATTATTTATTGATGCGCACGGTAGACGATACGCAATTAGGGGAAGAAATATATTTATGGCGCCATGAAGACAGTGAATTTATCTATCTACTTGTGACTTCAATTAAAGAATTATTTAGTCAAAACCCTTAACGCCATAAGCAGATATAAAGCCTTTCAAACTACAAAATAAGCTGGATAAAATTACACTAAATCAACAATTTTTGATCGATTTTTGAATATTTTTTCAGCTAATATAAATTCAGCCCATGCTACGGGCATAACAAAAAAAGGAAAGATCAAAATGAATAAATTACTTGTTGCTTTAGGTTTGGCTGCAACTGTTGCACTTGTTGGCTGTAATAAAGACAAAGCGCCAGAAACAGGTGCAACAACTGGTGAACACCTAGAAAACGCTGCTGACCAAGCAGGCCATGACATTGCTGATGCAACTTCAGAAGCGGCAACTGCGACAGCTACTGCTGTAGATAATGCTGCAGAAAATGCTGAAGCTGCTGCACACAATGCAAAAGAAGCAGCTAAAGACGCGACTGCTGCAACTGCAGGTGCTGTTGAGCAAGGTGCAGCAAACGTGAAAGAAAAAGCTCAACAATAAGCATTTTTAAAAAAAAGCACCTTCGGGTGCTTTTTTTATATCTGTATTTTATTCAACTTACTGTTTCAATCTATTTTTAACTTGAAATTTAACTGATGTCAGGTCAATCTTATGAGGTCATATAAATAACAAACTTAGAGAAAATAATGTCTTACTCACATCATGCCGAAAAACATTTTATGGAACGTACGGGTTGGCTACGTGCATCTGTACTCGGTGCAAATGATGGCATTATCTCCGTCACTAGTTTAATTATGGGCATGGCTGCAAGTGGTGCTTCTAGCCATACCTTACTCATTACATGCATTGCAGGACTCATATCTGGTGCAACCTCTATGGCGGCGGGCGAATATATCTCTGTGAAATCTCAAGAAGACGTCGAAAAAGCAGATCTTCACATGGAGCATAAAGAACTACAAAAGAACCCTGAGCTAGAACTTAAAGAACTTACCCAAATTTATATTCAACGTGGTTTAGAGCCTACACTGGCCCATGAAGTCGCAGTCCAATTAACTGCACATGATGCACTTGAAGCCCACGCCCGAGATGAAATTGGAATCCATGACAATACAGCAGCAAAACCCGTTCAAGCAGCGCTATCATCGGCTTTAGCCTTTTCAATTGGTGCAATATTTCCGATGGTTGCGATCTTGATCAGTGCTGACATGCATATTGAAAAAACTGTTATGGCCGTTGGTGTGATTTCCCTAGCACTCCTTGGTGCATTAGCCAGTTATGCAGCAGGTACTTCTATGTTGAAAGGCAGTCTACGTGTTGCGCTTTGGGGCATTGCAGCCATGCTATTTTCTAGCTGGATTGGTTCTTTATTTAATGTAAATCCAGTTTAATGTTTCTTTTATCAGTTTTACAAATATATGAAATCAATTATACACAGTAATGGTTGTGTGATTTTTCAACAATATTTACTTTTACAATATATAAAAACCGTAAAATAAAGCTACATTTTTTAAGCTTTTTTCTCCATGTCTGTTATTGCTGCGCCAGCTAATCGATCCAATGTATCGATTTGGGTGGCTTTTGTTTTATTAATTTTAGGTACCATTGGTGCTTATCTGGTTGTGGGCGTTAACCAAGCATTGCTATTTTTAATTGGTGGTGCTTTGGGTATGACGCTTTATCATGCGTCTTTTGGTTTCACCTCGAGTTGGCGTGTCTTCATTAAAGAGCGTCGTGGTCGTGGCTTGCGTGCACAAATGATCATGTTGGCTTTGGCTGTATTACTCTTTTTCCCTGCCTTAGGTGCGGGCGAATTATTTGGCAACCCAGTCAAAGGTAACGTTAATCCTGTTTCAATGTCCGTGATGATCGGTGCCTTTATTTTTGGTATTGGTATGCAACTCGGCGGCGGTTGTGCATCAGGCACCCTGTACACTGTGGGCGCAGGTAGTGCACGCATGATTGTAACGCTGATCTTCTTCTGTACAGGTTCATTAATTGCAACTTCACATATTCAATGGTGGTTTGACCTTCCCCACTTTGAGCCGATTTCTTTAGTCAAAAGCTTTGGTGTAGTTCCTGCACTGGCATTAAACTTTGTGCTTTTTGCAATCATTGCAGCAGCAACAGTTTACTTTGAAAAGAAGCGCCATGGTCAGCTTGAAGTTGAACCACAAGCCATGCAACACGGCTGGAAACGTTTTCTACGTGGTCCATGGCCATTGGTTTGGGGCGGAATTATCCTGACTTTACTGAACTTTGCCACACTTGCACTTGCAGGCCGTCCTTGGGGCGTGACCTCTGCCTTAGCTGTTTGGGCAGCAAAATCAGCAAGTATCATGGGGATCGATGTTGCATCTTGGGCATATTGGCAGCAACCTGCAAATGCCAAAGCACTGACCGAATCATTATGGTTTGATATCACGTCGATGATGAATTTCGGCATCATGCTCGGTGCATTACTCGCAGCGAGCCTAGCAGGCAAATTTGCACCGAACTTTAATATCCCAAAACGCTCACTGCTAGCGGCTGTGATCGGTGGTTTGATGTTAGGTTATGGCGCACGTTTAGCATACGGCTGTAACATTGGTGCATATTTCAGCGGTATCGCTTCAGGTAGTTTACACGGTTGGTTATGGTTAGTATTTGCCTTCATTGGGAACGGTATTGGCGTCAAACTACGTCCAATCTTCTTCCCTGGTGAACGTCCACAACCGGAAAAACTAACAGGCTGCTAATTTCAGTAAATAAAAAGCCCCTCAAATGAGGGGCTTTTTTTAATCTGTCAGAGCTGCTTTTAGATTACAACCATATTGCATGGTTTCTTGTGCCTGTTTGTATGTGGTATAGCGGTTGATAATAAAATCATAAAATTGGTCTGCATTCGCAAATACCTGACTCAAATCTTCGTTTGCGGCATTTGGCAGTTTAACGTCTTTCACCAAGGCTAAGCTCACATGTCCGAGATGATACATTTCAGAAAAATAATGATTCATTACTTCGCAATAGGCAATTTTTGAGCTTTTTAAAGCGGTGTTGGCAACAAAATGCTGATTTAAAGTTTTTAAGTTATGAACATCTAAAGCGGATTGGTCTGAAAAAGCCAAACTTTCTACTTTTTTCAGTTGGCTAAAATCTATAGCTAGAGTTTGATTTAATTGTTCAAAGCGTCGTTGTAATCCAGCAGTATCAGCAACTTGATAACTTTTTGGATCGAATGTTTTCTTTTCTTGTTCATTTGCAGAACACGCCGTTAATGCCATTGTCGTCAAAATGGTCGTAACAAGAAATAATTTCATCAAAGTCTCACTTAAACAATCAAAAGCGCAATCATTATGCCCGAAATTCTTCAAATGATTTGAAATTAAATCGCTTTCTCATTCATATAACGCCAATAACGACGTGGCACATACTGCACATGTAATTTCATATTACGTCGGGCTTCAATATTGACACTTCTAAAATAATCTTTCCAAAGCTGATCATACAAAACCTCATCATCATCCAGTTCGATATTAAAGGATTGACTATGGCCTGATTGTATTTGCCTATCTATGGTTGTGGCATCCATATCCACTTGATGCACCAGTTTTAAATCATAATAAATGCCATAATTGCGTTTTTCATCGTAAATCAGCCAACGTTGATCTTGATAGCGTGATTTGAAATGCCGTTCGATCAAAGGCAATACATTAAAGTCAGGTGAGACTAAACTGATAAACAAGCCATCCTGACATTTTTTAAAGCGCACAAAAGCTTCCATTCGGTGCTTTTCACGCCCCACTTGCTTCGCCCACTGACTCATCCCTAATACATCAGCATGACCATAGTTTTTAGACACATCACGCTGTTGCTGGAACACATAAATCGCAAAATTAAAACAATGTTGAAAAGCCTGCTGCTGCTCGGATAAAAACGCATAATAAAACTGCTTCAAAGCACTTTCAGATGCTTTAAGCTTTAATCCTTGCCATACCCGCTGTGCTTGTTCATCGTGACTAGCCACATCAATGACATCGGCGAAAAGACCCGCCTGTACTTGCCCATCCGTACAAATCTGTACATCAAATTGCTTAAATTGAAAGGCCCGAAAAATACAGCTTAGCAATCCTGTCATCGTGCCATCAAAGACATAAATACTCACGACTGTATCCTAAAAACCTAAGTTCAATTGTGGAGAAACTTGCTGCGTATATTTCGACTGACCACTTTGCAAGATCTGCTGACGTATTTGATGTGGCTGTTGATCTCGAATAAATTTGGGAGAATCTTCACAACGTATAAAATGTTGTGCTCTGTTGTAGGAAATACCCATACGTTTTAATTGGTCGATATGGATTTTCCCAAAACGTCGTGCTTGAACAATTTTTTTAGCAGAACGTACACCAATACCCGGCACTCGCAAGATCATCTGATATTCTGCACGGCTGATATCCACGGGAAATTGCTCTGGATGACGCAGTGCCCACGCTAATTTTGGATCAATATCCAATTCTAAATTTGGATGCTCTTCATCGACCAACTCTGTCGCTTCAAACCCATAAAAACGCATCAACCAGTCACTTTGATACAACCGATTTTCTCGTAATAACGGTGGCGCAGAACCCACAGCTGGCAGCGCACGCTCCTCTTCATTTATTGGAATATAACCTGAGTAATACACACGCTTGAGCTTAAACTCTTTGTAATGACGGTCTGCCATCAGTATCACATCACGGTCAGACTCTTGATGTGCGCCCACCACCATTTGCGTCGTTTGTCCTGCGGGTACAAACTTAGGCACTGTACGTATTATTTTTCGTTCATCTTTAAATTGAATCAAACGGTCTCGGACGATACCTAAGTCTTTTTGAACTTCGACATGGCTTTTTTCAGGTGCAAATTTTTTTAACCCATCTTCTGTCGGCATTTCCAAATTAATACTCATACGGTCGACATATAAACCTGCTTCGGTAATGATTTCCTGAGATGCCCCCGGAATGGTCTTCAGATGAATATAACCATTGAAATTTTCTTCTAAACGCAGCTTTTTCACCACTTGCAACATGCGCTCCATGGTGTAATCTGCTGATTTAAAAATTCCCGAACTTAAAAATAGCCCCTCAATATAGTTCCGACGATAAAAATTCATGGTCAAATCGACCACTTCCTGTACCGTAAATGCTGCGCGCTTTATATCGTTACTCCGACGGGACACACAATATGCACAGTCAAAAATACAGACATTGGAAAATAGAATTTTTAACAATGATACGCAGCGGCCATCTTCGGTATAGCTATGGCAAATACCGTTTCCAGTGTTACCCAGACCTTTGTCTTTATTTTGGCGCTTGCTACCACTCGAAGAACATGAGACATCATATTTAGCAGCATCGGCTAAAATTTGCAGTTTTTCACGGATACGTTCAGACATGGGAGAGTTTTAAAATTTAAAGTGAACACAGCATTATTTTAAAAGGATCAACCTCAAAAGTCGGGTCATACATCATTACTACGACACGAGGTGTCGCTTAATTTTTAAGTACAGCATTTTGTAGGCTCAAGACCATTTTGATAAGAAATAACGAATATTATTTGCTTAATTTCACTCGCTTGGGCAAAGTATTTAGAGTGATTGGAGTATGCACATGACTTTATTAGAAAAACTTGGCATCAAACACCCTATATTTCTTGCCCCAATGGCAGGTGTTTCTACACCTGAACTTGCTGCAGAAGTGTCAAATCAAGGTGGACTTGGTTCACTGGGTTTAGGTTCAAGCAGTGTTGAGAATGCACGTCAGCAAATATTACAAACTCAAGAACTTACTGACCAACCCTTTCAGGTCAATTTTTTTTGTCATGACACAGTAGAACTCGATGAACAAGTTGCTGCCAAATGGATCATGCAATTTAAATCACGCTTTGCTCAATATAATGCAGAAGCTCCAGAAGCACTGAACTGTATTTATCCAAGCTTTAAAGATAATGACCATTTTCTAAACCTCTTACTGGAAACGCGCCCTAAAGCGGTAAGCTTCCATTTTGGTATTCCACATCCACATCAAATCCAAGCCTTGAAACAAGCGGGTATTTTGACTCTAGTTTCTGCAACCAACTTAGCAGAAGCTAAACTGATCGAAGCTGCAGGCATTGATATCGTGATTGCTCAAGGTATTGAAGCTGGTGGTCACCGCGGCATTTTCAATGAAAACTTTGATAGCAGCGTTAAGACTCGTGATTTGGTTCAGCTCTTGAAACGCCATATTCAATGTCCAGTCGTTGCGGCTGGTGGTATTATGAATGGACATCAGGCCTATCAAATTATGGAGTTGGGTGCAGATGCTGTTCAATTGGGCACTGCTTTTGTGCAATGCAAAACATCAAATGCAAATGAAGCTTATCGCAAAGCATTATTTGATGCACCCATCACGCAGATTACATCAAGTATTTCAGGCCGGCCTGCACGTGGCATTATCAATAACTGGCACACAGATATTGACACACCAACACGCCCGACCGTTCCGGCTTACCCATATAGCTATGATTTAGGCAAACAATTACATGCCGCTGCTAGCAAGCATGGTGTACATGAATATGGTGCTTTTTGGGCGGGAACCAACGTCTCTCAAATACGTGAATTGGAAGCACCTGACTTGATCAATCAATTGATTTTAGAAATGCGCTTTAACTAAGACCTCGCTCAACGCGACATTCAAACATGAATGCCTATAAAAAGCCCTCAACATTGAGGGCTTTTTATGTGCAATTTAGGCTGTCATCGATGCACAATTCAAGAATTGCTTCAGATCATGTGAATCAAGTTAGTTAAATCTATTTCAAATAAATCCAGCTAATTTTAATCGACCTACTTTGTATCACATTGCACAGATCCATTTCGATTGGCTTTAAGTTATTTGGTTTCAAGCAAATTGACCTGATCAACTTGAACATCACTCATGATCTGACCATAATCAAGTAAGTGATTAAAATAGTTCTCGACGACTTTATATTGATCTGCTGTAGATTCAACTTTATACATATTTTGGCGGAACTCATTACTAGAGCGTAAACCCTTTGTGTACCAAGCAATATGTTTACGTGAAATTCGACAACCTGAATATTCACCATAAAAACCATATAATTCAGACAAATGTCCGAGCAATACGTCACGAACTTCCATAATACTTGGCGCAGCCATATGCTCACCTGTCGTCAGGTAATGTCCAATTTCACGGAATATCCATGGGCGACCTTGAGCTGCGCGACCAATCATGACTGCATCGGCACCAGTATAATCCAGTACATATTTGGCTTTTTCAGGTGTATCAATATCACCATTGGCAATCACAGGAATATTGATCAACGATTTCACATCTTTAATTAAGCTATAACGCGCCGTATTCAGATACATATCTTCACGTGTACGACCATGAAGTGCCAATGCAGCAATGCCAGCTTCTTCGGCGCGTTTCGCAACGCGCATAATGTTTTCATGACCATTGAGATAGCCCAAACGGGTTTTTAAGGTCACTGGCACATCAACTGCATCAACCACAGCATCTAAAATGCGAGCCACCAAGTCTTCATCTTTGAGCAGCGCGGAACCTGCCAATTTATTACAGACTTTCTTCGCCGGACATCCCATATTAATGTCGACAATTTGCGCACCATTTGCCACTTGATAGCGAGCAGCTTCAGCCAGTTCAGCTGGATCTGACCCTGCAATTTGAGCAGAAATAGGCGCTATTTCACCATCAAAATTGGCACGATAAAGACTCTTTTTACTCATGCGTAGCGTCTTATCTGCCGTCATCATTTCACTGACAGCATGACCTGCGCCAAAGTATTTGCAAAGTGTACGAAATGGGCGATCTGTAACCCCTGCCATAGGTGCCACCCACAGTTTTCTCTCGATGGGACGATCGAATAATTCTTGAATGACATTGTTTTTACTCAAAATCTTTAACCTCGTTTAACTTCGTTTAGTCGCTCCGTATTGACTTTTAATGCTCTTTAGTTGCACCTATTTGCATCACGAAATTTCAATGTTGCAAATTCATAGGTACAGTCACTAAGCGACAAACAAAAGACGGTACAACTCGGTATAGAGCTCAAGTCCGCGTACAACTTCAAGGCTACCCAGAATTCAAGCAATCCAAAACATTTAGCTAAAAGTCTTTGGCTGATGAGTGGATTAAACGCGCAGAGGCAGAAATTGAATTGCACCCTGAAAAAATGTTGAACCCTGAGGTGCAACTTAAGCAAAAACACTCAGAGAATTCATATTTCAGTATTTGGATGAGGCGGACAGTTTTGCTAGGACAAAAACAGGAGCACTACAGCATATCGCTAGTTTAGATATTTCTGAAAAGAATATCTATTATTTAACGCGACAAGACTTTTCTGATTACGCCGCTTCTTATAAAAGTATTAATCTTTCTGAACACCAACATTATCTGCATCAAATTCTAATGACATTTTCTCATATAGCTTGCTTTCAGCTGCATCTAAGCGAGCTTTTGCGGCAGCTAATGGTTTCCGGTAATAAAGATAGCTTTTCATATCTTTATCACAGCTATCCAGTTTTTCCTCACAATCACTATCATTCCTTTTGGCTTCTCTAGACTCTCTGATTATTCTGTTGTAATTATTTTTGGCTTCGTACCATTTAAATTCAATTACATTATGAGCATTTGATGGTTCATCTTTAGCATAGCAGTTCACTGATGCTAGGAAGCAAATTGTTATTCCGTTAATAATTTTGGTTAGATAATGCACTTTTGATGCTCGTTAAATTGGATGTTATTGTAAATAGTAACGTAATCTAACCCACCTGCCATAGGTGCCACCCACAGTTTTCTCTCGATGGGACGATCGAATAATTCTTGAATGACAGGATGTTGACTCAATGTTTTAACCTCTAGCTATATTTAGCAAATGATACCCGAACCACATTCGAAATCTTCGAATCCACTTTTAACAATGCTAAATTCAAATGTATGTTCGCAAAATCTGTTGAGCGTAAAAACGTTTCATGGCAATGATTATGCAATTGAATGATGACAATGAATATCAACATTGCTCAACGATTGAATTGAGGAATTTGAAGCTTCGGAATTGGACGGCAAATTTGCAATGCGATATTTTAGTAATTCCAAACAAAAATTTCTACGCTTTTGCTTAAGAGTCGTTGAAACTTATGCATCATCCATGTAGTTAACACACTATCGATTCAACATCAGACTTTCTGCGTATCTGCCCGTACAGGTGTTACTATAGAGGGATACTGCTAAAATCATTGAAAACTTAAATCTATAAATTCACACGAGTGAGTTGAACTTTATGAAAAAATTGAAAATTCTCTCTTTTATATTTTTCGCTACCATATTGACTGCCTGCCAACAACCCAATGACGATGCGGCTGCAGCTGAAAGCCAAAACGCTGATTTAACAACGGAACAAGCGACTCAACAATTTGAGCAGTCAGATGCGCAAATCAGTCAATACCTTGATGTTTTAGATGCCCCAAGAATATCGATCAAGGAAAAAACCCAAGTCTTATGTCATGACTACCCTCATGAATATAAAACCAACTATATGCCTGCCATGCTCAAACTCGCAGCCCAAGATTATACTCAAGATAAAATGTTAAATGATTTGAAGATTGCACAGGACTATTACAAAGTAAAACTCAAAATTGAATGCCCTGCTGAATAATCTCCTTTTCATCATGGCGTCATATTTCAGCGATAAATTGTAATTAAGCGAAAAGTGGGTAAGTTTCGCTGTAATAACAACGTAAAATATACTTCCCGATTTATTCGGGTTTTTCTTTTTAAAGCTTTCAAATAATAAATGGCAATTGAATGGCACATTTTATTTTGTGATGGATTTCAAGCCATTGATTTATTGTGATAAATTTTCGTCAAAGTTCACAATCTAGCCACATAACACCCATTTTAATTACACTTTTCTCATGATTAATACATTAAGTTGTTTTTCCAAAAATAGACTGAAGATTGAATCATGAAAACTTTAAATAAAGCACTTTTTGCTGCACTTATCTCGACGGCGGCTGCAACTACATTTGCTGCTGAAGAACAAAAAGTTGAAGCTGCTGCATCTGAAGCTCAAACAACTGAAGTTGCTCAAGACGCAACTGAAGCGGCACCTGCTTCTGAAGCTGTTGCAAAATAATTGAGCAAAAATTTAAAAGCCCACAGATAGTGGGTTTTTAAATTCACAGGCATTTTTAAGTCTTTCGCAGCTTTCAATGAATTTGACTTCAATTATTTAAAATATAAACGTTGAATTTGACGTGCCCGCCGGTTTAAACCCAATACTTTTTTTCTTTGTAAAATGTCTTCTTCACTAAATCCCAAGTGCTGGATTAATTCAGACATAGCTAAATCTGCATGTTCGATCAACACGGCATCTTGTTCAGTTGACCAAATCACGTTTGATACCTTTAATTTGTGCTGGCGTTTTAAATTTCTCATTTGCACAGTATAAAATACTTTAGACACATCAACAAAAAGCCCACCCGATGTGAGCTTTTTGCACAGACTGAGTATTCATCATCTATTGGATTGAAAAATAGATTTACTGAACGATGATGTTAAAGATTTTCATCCTTCGTGATCATCACTGAGGTTAAAATTGGAACAGCAAAACAAGGTAGTAAGAGTAAGATCCAATATTCCACCATCGGTTTAGCCACAACAAAGTTAATAATGATTGCCCCCAATACCATAACTAACGCAATCAAACCCAAGAAACGACTGAAAAATTTAGCTGGCATAATAATCCCCCTTAAAAAATTTATGGATTTCAGCTAGTATATACCTGCATTTTTTATAATCTGTTGAAAATGATATTGGAATATTCATCTATTTAGCTCAAAAAGCATTCTTTTTCCAATCATCCTGACAGAACTGCTTGTTTTTACACGCGTAGATCTCCATAAATAGATTGACAGTCCCCTATGAGGCATATACATATTTATTCATTACTTATGTATTTTGCATAGTATACTGCACCTGCTTTGTCGCCCCCATATGGCTGAGTTTATTGGAAAATATGAACAAAACTTTTTCGACCACATTATGCTTTAAATCCCTTTCTGTACTGGCTTTATCCATTGGCTTGGCTGCCTGTGGTAATGGTTCATGGTGGAGCAAAGATGAACCCACTATGGAAGCGGAACAGATCAAAAAAGCCATTCCACCTCGCGTGAATGAACGTCTGTCATGGGCCAATGATATCTACGACATTAGTGATCAGCTCGGTATTCCAACCACGAAAGAAAATGTTTGTACGATTGTTGCTGTAGTCGATCAAGAGTCCAATTTTGTTGCCGACCCGCATGTGCCGGGACTCGGTGAAAAAGCCGTCAAAGAAGTTCAAGATCGTCTTGAAGAAAAGTTTAAAGATAAATTGGGTGATGGCATCGGTGGTACAGTCGCTGGCTATTTCCAAGATGTGTTAAAAAATCAACCGAGTCCAGAAGATAACTATCTGAGCCAAATGCGCCGTGTACAAACTGAACGTGAACTAGACGAGTTATATCGTGAAATTTTTGACTATATGTCTAAACATTATCACGTGAGTGCTTTGACGGGCGCAGCGAAACTGGTTGGACAAGATATTGGTGAAAAGCTCAACCCCATTACCACTTTAGGTTCGATGCAGGTCCATATAGGCTATGCCAAAGACCATAAGCGCCAAGGTGGAAATATTGCGGCACTACGTACAGATATGTATAGCCAATATGGCGGTTTGTATTATGGTATCCACCGTTTAATGATGTATCCAGCTGAATATGACAAACCGATTTATCGTTTTGCAGATTATAACTCGGGTCGTTATTCGAGTCGTAATGCGGCATTCCAAAGCATGTTGAATGACTTAACCCCTGCTGAGCTCGGCTTAGATGGTGACCTCTTACTTTATAATAAAGATGGTTCTCCACGTTCAGCAAAAAGCCAGTCTGAAACCGCACTGATTGCCGTTTTTGCAGAAAACAATGTGATTGCGACTCCACGTCAAATTCGTTCAGATCTTAAAAAAGAAAAAGATCAGGACTTTGAAGATACTTTGACGTATAAAGCGGTCAAAAAGTTGTACCAAGAAAAGACTGGTAAAGAACCGTTTTATGCCATGATGCCTGAAGTCGTAATTTCTGGGCCGAAATTAAGCCGTGATTACAATACCAATTGGTTTGCCACACGAGTCGATGGACGTTATCAAACATGCATGCGCCGCATCAAAAACCTAAAACTTTAGCCTTATTTGATTTTGACGGAACCCTGTGTAATAAAGACAGTTTTACTGGGTTCATCTTCTATTCCCTGCCTAAAAGGCATATCGTGCGCCAAGGGATTAAAATTCTCCCTTGGATTCAAGGCTATTATCTCAAGCTATATCCTGCACATGCAATGCGTCCTCGCCTATATGCCGCAATGTTTAGCCAAGCCAATCATGAGCACATTTTAAATCAAGCAGCGCAATATGCTGAACATTTGATGGCAGAACTCAATCCTTCACTGTATGAACAATTACAGCAACACCAAAAACGCGGTCATGAAGTCGTTTTAGTTTCGGCCTCCGTTGATTTATATCTTAAACCTGTGGCTGAAAAGCTCGGGGTCAAACTGATCTGTACTGAAACTGCAACCAATAACCAAAAACTGACTGGTTTATATGAAACCTTAGACTGTAGTGGTGAGCAAAAGAAAATTCGCGTTTTGGAGCAATTTAACCTTCAAGACTACGAGTATGTTTATGCCTATGGAAATAGCGATGAAGACCTCGCTATGTTCGAATTGGCCACCCACCATTTCATGAATGGACAGGATAAGCGCCTACCGGAACTCGACTAAAGTCGAGTGATTTAGTTTGTTTTATTAATCAAAGTTAACAATCACAATCTTAAATTTAAGTCGCTCTAATATATGACTAAATTTTGAAAATTCTGCTTTTATTTTGACTTTATAGTGTGCTATTTTTCTCATTAATTAGAAATAATGCGGTCAAATATTAAAAGCGGGAAAAGAATATGAATCAATTCAATCCACCGAAATATGTCAAAGGCCTCCATATTAAATTTGGCGAAAATCCATTTGTACTCCTTGCTCAATTTGCCTTCTCAGCCACTCGCCAGATGTGGACGAAAGAAGAAATTGAATTGGTCATTCGTATGGCTAAAAAAGGAAATTATATGAATTTGATTAAGATCCTCAAATTACATATCAAAAATTGAAATAAATATTTTCCCCAAAGTTAATATAAAAAAGCCATGCAATTGCATGGCTTTTTTTCCCGTAAATTTAGTGTAGCGTTTATTACTTTTTAAATGGAAACGCATATTTCACAATACGTTTTAGTACACTGCCGTACTGTTTCACTAAACTTGCGTTGTTATAGTTCAAACCATATTTTTCACAGACCGCCTGCACTTTTGGCGCCATTTTACGATAACGACGTGCAGGAACGTCAGGGTATAAATGGTGTTCGATCTGATGGCTTAAATGCCCTGTCAAAATGTGAAATGCTTCTGAACCAGTAAGGTTTGAAGAACCACGGATTTGACGCATGTACCAATGTCCACGGCTTTCATTTTCAAGTACTTTTTTCGGGAAAACTTCAACATCTTTGGTGAAGTGACCACAGAAAATAATGCTAAACGTCCAAATATTACGAAGACCATTCGCAACGAGGTTCCCTGTGAGCACAGGTAATGCTGCAGGCCCTGCAATAAGCGGGAAAAACACATAGTCTTTAAATAATTGCTTGCCGATTTTGGCTTGCATTGGCTTCCATTCTTCTTTGGTCTGCTGTTTTGTTTTGCGACCTTTAAAGTATTTACCCAATTCAAGGTTTTGAATGGCAACACCCCATTGGAACAATAAGCAAAATGGAATGCTATAAATCGGTTGTAATAGATAGCCCGGCTTCCAACGCTGTTCTGGGAATAAACGAACGAGACCATAACCAATATCATCATCCATACCTTTAATGTTGGTATAGGTATGATGTTTAAAATTGTGAGTTTGGCGCCAGTTATCTGCAGTACCCACGATATCCCATTCATAAGTCTGACCATTGAATTTAGGGTCATTCATCCAGTCATATTGACCATGCATGACATTATGACCTAATTCCATGTTTTCCATGATTTTGGCAAAACCTAAAAGACCTGTGCCTAAAATCCACGCTGGCGGAAACCAACCTGCAAACAATAATGCACGACCCGCCATAGATGAATATCGAATAGTCGAATATACACGGCGAATGTATTTCGCATCCTTTTCACCTAAGTCATCTAAAACTTCTTGCTTAATTGCGTCAAGCTCACGCGCAAGTTCATCTAATTGCGATTGGGTTAACTCACGGTTTTTAGGATTTTTAAAATATTCAATTTTTACAGGCATGTTCATATTTTTTCTACCTTATAAATCAATAACGAGATCTGACTGTGCTGAGTTCACACAAATTTTGAGTAAATTACCCGGTTCTGTATTTTGGCTACCATTGACCATATTTTTAGTCGAACCTTCAACTTTGTTGCAGGCACATTTATTACAAATGCCCATACGGCAACCGTGATTTGGTTTGATATTTTGCTGTTCAAGACTGGCTAGAATTGATTGGCCTTTTGGAATACTGACGGTTTTATTAGATTGTGTAAGTGTGACATTCACAAAGCCAATGTCATCCGTTGCGATTGGGCTCATGCTAAATGCTTCACTCATAAAGCATTGTGCACGACCAAATAATGCTTCGGCCTGAGTGACGAAACCTGATGGACCACATGCAAACACTGTACTGTACTCAATGTTGTTAATTTGAGCAGCGTGAGAGGCATTTAATCGTGGATCGGCAACATCTTCTTGGGTAAAGAAAATTTGAAATTTAAAGTTTGGATATTGATTTGCCAAAGCTTCGAAGCGCAATTTGAATGCGGCATCATCGTGATACTTAACCCAATACATTAACTGAATTGGTTGCTCCGCAATTTGCTTAGTTTTGCTCATCGCTTTCAACAAACTCAACATTGGCGTAATACCACTACCCGCAGCCAATAGTAGCAACGGTGTAGAATTTGACACCAAAGTCATATCACCAAAAGGCTGACCAAATTCTAAGATGTCACCAACTTGTGCTTGTTCTACCAGCCAAGTACTCACAATACCCGTATTCACTTTTTTTACACTTAGCAATACGTGTTGATCATCTAGCTGAGTCAAACTATATGTACGTTCGTAACGGATACCATTTACGCGAGCAAAAACAGGATGATGCTGACCAGCTTCGCCAATTTTAAATAAACGGTTCACCTGTATGGTTAGGCTGACCATCTCATTTGCTGCATTTTCTTTTTGTACAATTTTGCCGAGAGCCTGATTACCAGACCATAACGGATTAAATTTCTGCAACCAGAAATTTACCGTATTGACGTCTACAACACTGTCTTTAAGTGCGTTTAAAGGCTTTTTCGCTTTTTCGAGTACATGCATAATCAAATACAACTCATGGGAGGTTTTTAATTATTATACACATGTATATATATTTGTATATACGCTTGTGCATTTAATCGACATTTTCACAAAAGCTATTAGCAGACGCTATAATATGTTAATGTTTTTAATCTATTAAAAAATATGACTCAGTCTGCACAGACGAATATGGTTAACATGTACCAGGAAGAATTACATTCTGAAGCTGAAACTCCACTTGCAGTTCGCACTGTAGGTCGTAAAGCAACGATTACCAAGGAAGAACTGTTTCAGGCAGCGCTTAATTTAATTGGTCCACAAAAAAGTATTTCATCACTGAGTTTGCGTGAAGTTGCACGTGAAGCTGGCATTGCTCCAAATAGTTTTTATCGTCACTTCAAAGATATTGATGAATTAGCCATTGAGTTGATTGATCGAGCTGGTGGTGTGTTACGTCAAATTTTGCATGAAGCACGCCTTCAGGCATCACGCCAAAGCAGTATTATTCGTAGTTCAGTTGAAGTATTTATTCAGCAGCTAGATGCCGATGAAGGCAACTTAAGCCTTTTACTTCGTGAAGGCTATACTGGTTCGCATTCCTATAAAAATGCAGTTGAGCGTCAACTTAACTATTTCCAACAAGAATTAAGAGAAGATTTAATCGTCCTAGAACGTTTAAATCAAAGCAAGTTGGCTCATCCTGACATCGTGGCACGTGGTATTACCCAATTGGTGTTTAACATGGGTGCAAAAGTCATTGATCTACCGACAGAACAACGCAAAGAAGTTGCCGAACAAACCATGATTATGATTCGTATGATCCTGGAAGGTGCTCGCCATTTAGACGAAGCACAGATTCGCTAAAAATTAACGGTCAAAAAAAGGAGACGTTCAGGTCTCCTTTTTTATGAGCAAAATTTATTTTTCTAATGCTGTAAGTACTGCATGACGTGTAGCGCTGTCTGTTTCGGCTGCTCAAGTGGAAACATGTGCCCACCTTCAACTACACTATAATCTATACCATAGGTTTTCTTCATTCCGTCAGGCAAACCTAGTTTATAAAAATGGCTGTTATCTGCGGTGATAAGGTGTACAGGCATTTGAGGGGCTTTACGTGGAGTACGCCACCACCATGCAGGTACTGTACGGAAGATTTGCGCTTCCACGGCTTTTGGAATGCTGAGGGTCACGCCACCGCGTTTTTCATCAGCTTGAATGCCTTGTGCAAAGTAATCTTCAAAACACTGCGCATCAAAACTTTTAAATAAACGATTATTCCGTAGTGCCGTATAGGCTTCATCCAAATTTGACCAATGATCATTGCGCTTCAGCGTAATTGCTGCAGGGGTAATTTTATCGACAGCTTTGAGTTTTAATTTTTGCATACCTTCAAAAATGGCAGACTTAGGACCGATTACGAAAGGTGGATCCATAATAATCAGTTGTGAAAACAAATCTGGACGTTTATAAGCCGCCATCAGGGTGACTAAAGAGCCAAAAGAATGCCCAAGCCCAATCACTTTTTGTTTTGGGAATTGGTGCTCGATATCTGCTATGACTTGATCGACCAAATATCGCCAGTCTTTGGTGATGGGATAGCGCTCATCCATACCAATCAGCGGAATCGCCTTCACATCAAATTGCGGTGCAAAGTAGGATAAAAACTTTCGATAACTTGCAGCAGGAATACCATTGGCATGGGTAAAATGGATCGCGCTTTTCATCTAAAACTCATCCAATCAACTGATGATGCCACATCATAAAGAGATCAATACGATTTAAACAGGACTCAATAAGTTTATCTAGATGACCTCAAAGTCAGTTTGCAGATTATTTTTGTGAACCGACCATTGATTGATTCGGTAAAAATGTTGCGCCACAACTGGTTTTATCTCCAGCAACCACAACACCTCGCCCCTTTACCGTTGTACTTTGATCTGCCGCGATCGCAGCCACAGTCGAATTACATTTCGGGCAATAATGTTTCATGCCGTTTAAATGCACCGCAATACCATTAATCACAAATGAAGGTTCACATTCTGAAACCACACCACCGTGTGACGTTTTACTACCTAAGGTAATTAAAGATTTCATATTTTTATTTTCTTCTAACGAACTGCTGAAATTTAAAGCATTTTAACGGAACTACCCACAACTCGCTAGCATCGACGTATAAATTTAATCAAGCCAAAACTTTACTTAACTAAAGCATTAAAACACGACATTAAGGCAGTTCGTGAACAATCATTTGATTATGATGCTATCGCTATATGTCCTAATACATTTAATCATTTCACTTTCATAATTCAATTGATATCAACAACGACAGTTTATGTCGCAACGCCGATTCTTTTACTAATCAAAACATGTATATTGGGTCTAGCAATGAGCATGAAGCGTAGCAGCCTATTTTACAATTTCAGTATTTAACTGAGCTACGAATCAAAAAATGTTGCATTTCTACGCCATGATTAACTTTAGAACGTTCATAGACTGAACACATTATCCAAAACCATTTTTAGAAAATTTTAGATTCGAAACGTAGCACCTTTTCATTTTATAACGCAGATATATAAAGCATAACCATTCTATTTTCAGGAGGTTTTATGATTTTAATAAATGACTTCGATTTAACCCAACCGCAAAAAGTCATCGTGTTAGACCATACACTAGATGACTCAACCCTGTTAACTGAAGTACTCGCTTTGTGTAAGACCGCAGACCCAGAGCTCATCGTGGCGGAAAGCAAAGAGGCTGATTTAGTCTTACGTTTATTACCTGAAATACATGCTTATTGTGGTGCCATTGCCTTAAAACAGCCGCTATGCATTGACATCAATTTTGATTTACTTACTGCTCATTATGCAACACGCAGCCAAGCAGACCGATGTACGATCCAAATTCAGTTAGCAAAAAATCATCCTGACTATACAAAGCTTGATGGCATATTTTATATGTTGGATGAACATGAAGATTTTGATCAAGCTGTAGAATTGCTGAAGAATAGTTACTTTTTTTATGCCGATGTCGACAATTTAGATTAAAAATAAACAATACAAAACTTTGATTTAGCGTAAATCTGTCGTGATTAATTTTACAGTTATAATTTTAGCCATGAAAAAAAGCACCCGAAGGTGCTTTTTTGAGAATTTAAAATTATGGCTTAACCACTACCATAATTTGAATTGCTTCTGGTGTAACCGCCAGACCATCAAGCAGTGTTAAACCTTCTTTTTGCAGTTTTTGTAAACGTGCAATTTCATCTTCACGAATACTTGGGTTGAACTGCTTCAAATAAGTCAAGCGGTCAATTTCATATTGCCATTTGCTACCATAGATTTCTTTGGCTTGTTGTTTAAAGCCCGGTAATGCGCCACGTGCAATTTCCAGCGCTTGCGTATAACGCTGTTCAATAACATCACGACGCGCCTTAACCACTTGGCGGCAACTGTTACCATCAAGATGATGTAAATAAGGACGTAAAATTTCAGGTGCAATTTTTTGCGATAAATCCTGACCTTTTTCGCTCAGTAATACACGAACCAACTGTTGAGGCAAACTTGACGGCAAATTCAATGCTTTCGGTGCAACGACATCGACTTTAAACCACACTTCCATTAACACAGAACCTTGTGGTAAAGCTGCTGATTTCAATACAGCAACGTTGGTACTACCAAAACTTTGTGTATTAATCATTTCCATCACACTTTCAGTGAATGGATGCTCAAGTGTTAAATATTGAGCATCTTCACGGATCTGTGCTTGGTCACGATAGAACGTCGCCGTCATGCCTTCTTCGTCCAAAGTCAGACCTTGAACTTGCATTTGATCCGTTGGCTTGATGATCACAGTACCGTTACTTTGCTCATCAAAATCAATGTTTGTAGACGCCATGAAGCGCTTCATAAACATTGGCAAGGTTGTATTGTCGTCGTAGTCTTCAAGTGCAGTCACAATTTCTTGTGCCACGATTGGACGGCAAGAGTTGTACTCAAGTAAACGGTCACGACCTTCTTGAAGTTCAGCTTCAAGTGCTTCACGTTGTACACTCACCGCTTCGAGCAAATCTTCAAACTCTTGGCCTTTATCTGCCAATAAACAATCTTTCAGATTGACGATAAAGTTTTCTTGTAAGGTTTGTGCAGTCGGCGAGATATTACAGAAAATATTTAATGCTTCGTTATACCAACGGAACATACGCTCTTGCGCAGTGCCAACCAGATAAGGCACATGAATTTGAATACGATTTTCTTGACCAATACGGTCTAAACGACCAATACGTTGTTCAAGTACGTCTGGGTTTGCAGGCAAGTCAAACAAAACTAAGTCCGATGCAAACTGGAAGTTACGACCTTCAGAACCAATTTCTGAACATAGTAAAATTTGCGCACCGTATGACTCTTCCGCAAAATAAGCTGCTGCTTGGTCACGCTCTAATAGGCTCATGCCTTCATGGAACATCGCTGTGCGAATACCCGCATGCAAACGAAGTACATTTTCTAAAGACTCAACGACTGGACCACTACGTGCAATCAATAACACTTTTTTGTGTTTTAGGTCTGTACGCAGACGTTCCATCAACCACATCACACGTGGGTCGGTTTCCATCCACGAGCCATCAAGCTGCGCTTCTTCAGGCCACATTTGTTCACGTAGCTTGCCATCTTTAGACCAGTTTTCAGGTGCAGGTAATGGCGCAGGCTGACAGTCACGACCTGGGAAGCCTTGAATCGCTTCACGTGTATTACGGAATAAAATACGACCAGTACCATGACGGTCTAACAACTCGTGAATGGCACGAAAGCGTTGTTCTGGCTCGTCAGTAATTCGATGACCTAATAGGCTTTCAATCGCTGCCAAATGCCCTTCTTCGAGTGGCAGATCAGACATCAGCACTTCAGCAATTTTAGCTGTTTGGTGATACTGATCTTCTTCATCCAAGAAACGATCAAGCGAACTAAAACGTTGTGGATCAAGTAAACGTAAACGTGCAAAGTGACTTTCCACACCTAATTGTTCAGGCGTTGCGGTTAATAACAAGACACCCGGTGTTTTTTCAGCAAGTTCTTCAACAAGGTCATAACGGTCATTGCCGCCTTCTTCTTCTGACCACATTAAATGATGGGCTTCATCGACTACAAGCAAATCAAAACCAGCTTCAAGGGCTTGTTCACGCAAGTCATCATGGTCGATCATCAAATCGACACTGGCAATGATGCATTGTTCAGTTAAAAATGGGTTGAGGTCTGGATCGTGCTCTTTAATCGATGCTGTACGTGTCAGATCAAATAATGAGAACTCAAGATTGAAACGACGACGCATTTCAATCATCCATTGATATTGCAATGAATCAGGTACTAAGACCAAGATACGTTCTGAACGACCCGTTTTGAGTTGCTGATGAATGATCAGACCGGCTTCGATGGTTTTACCTAAACCGACTTCGTCAGCAAGTAATACACGTGGGGCAAAACGCTTACCCACTTCATGCGCAATATACAGTTGGTGTGGAATGAGACCCACACGTGAACCCACTAGGCCACGTAAAGGGCTAGACTTCATATTGGCTTGAAGAAGCAATGCTTCGATACGCAGGTCATACCATTCTTTATAGTCTACTTGGCTTGCAAGTAAACGGTCTAATGGTTTTGCTAACTGAATACTTGCACCAATACGTGTTTCATTCAGTGCTTTACGTTCTTCTGTACCGTCGGCCAGTTTACGTACCGCGTTATAACGAACCACACCACCACGGTCTTCAAGCGATTCGACAATCCAAATTTGACCTTCTTGGTCTTGGACTTCGTCATTTACATTGAAAACAATACGAGATAAAGGTGCATTGTGACGGGCATAGACACGAGTTTCATCACTTTTCGGGAATAAAATGCTGACCGATCGCTCATCAACATCAATAAGAACACCTAAACCCAGTTCCGTTTCTGTATCTGATAACCAACGTTGACCAATAGCAAACTGCTGCAATTTTTCCACCTTTTTCTCAAGTTCGGTCTGAAAATATTATGCTCAAACTGTGAACGTTATTTGAGCAAAAATCTAGACCATAAAGCAATATATTTTGACATAAAGCCCACTAAATAGTGAGCAGAATTCTTAGGGATTTAAATGATTTTCCTAAAATGGTACAGGACAGTGAAATTCCACTGTTTGCTCAGTTTCAGGATGGTTAAAACTCAAGCGCTCAGCATGTAAACATAAGCGCGGCATCAGCTGCTGTTGCTCAGGTGTTGCATACAAAGTATCACCTACAATAGGATGACCTAAATATTGCATATGAACGCGAAGCTGATGTGATCGACCGGTAATAGGAGTTAAAACTACACGTGTTACGGCTTGCCCCTGAATCTCAAAATGTTCAGTGGCTTTCCAATGCGTAAGCGCAGGCTTATTGTGTGCAGGATCGGCAATATGCAGTGGCGGATGTTCTGGGTCATATATGACCGGTACATCGACAGTACCTTCACCTTCGAGCGTACCCGCAACCAATGCCTGATATGTTTTTGAAGTTTGACGTTCTTGGAACTGGCGTGAAATTCGATTTTGCCCTTGACGGGTTAATGCAAAAACCAAAATACCTGAGGTATCACGATCCAAACGATGGATGAGCAAGGTATTCGGTTCAATTTTTAATAATCGATTGATAACACAGTCTTGTAAATCTGCTGTTTTTCCCGGAACTGTGAGTAAACCTGCTGGTTTATGGATCACCATAAAGTCAGTATCACGATGTATCAGGTGTTCGGTTAGAAAATTACTCAAAGTTCAATCCAGTTCTGATCTCGAAAAACAAGGCGGCAATAATAAAAAGCTTAGCCAACAATTACAATGCACAAAGCTATATTTCCCGACGTATTTTCCGATTTAGAACAAAAATAATTCCAATTGGCTTTGTTTAATCTGTATTGAGCAATTTTTCTAGCAATGCTTTTAAACTTGCACCATCTAAAAAGTCTTCATAACGGATGTTTGCACCATTGGCACGCCACAACCCAATTAAGCTGACCATGGCAATGGAATCGAGCCCATAACTGCGTAAATCGATTAAGGGATCTATTTCCAATGCGTCCATATCTAGCTGCTCTGCAATAGCCAATAATATGCCTTTGGCTGACAAAACGAATTCAGTTGGTGCTGACAGATTCCAAAGCCGCATCAAATTATAACTACTCATATGATGTATACCTTGGCCTGACATGGAGTCCACCCACTGAATATGCTGTTCCTGATTACTCAGCACAATTGCGTCATCAACGATACAGATTTGCTCTGTTACGCTATATAGATGCGGCAAGATCTGTTTCAGCATAGGTGTGATTTGCCCTGCAAAGATGAGCTGCGGGTGTGTTGTTGCATATTCACCAAGCTGCTGCATGCCTTGAAGTAAATCATCACCATATAAATCGACAATAGGAATCTCTAAGGCTTTGGCTTTATTGGTCAGCTGGATCAAATTTTCCATCAACTGCGTATCTTGTATGCCCTGCTGCATGCGTAGATTTTGTAAACCATCCAGCACCAATACAGACTGTGTTGATGACAACTGCCATTTTGATAGAGAAGGTGCAAATTGGATTTTCTTGGGCATGGGATAAAGCATACAGACTCGGTACATAACTCAAGTTGGAACAATTGATATGCTAACGCAGAATCATATCTGAAGGTGACTTTCGGCTACTGATGATTTACTTTTTGGTCAACTTTAAACTTATATATTTTTTTAATTCTATTAAGTTTATTAGATAAACCTAAGTTTTGGTTTTATTCAAATTGGGATAAAAAATAATCTTGTAAATATTCAAGTGACTTACCCTCATACAGCAAAGAAAAATCACCATCGTGCTCTTCTAAACTTGAGCTGCCATCAATAACACCCAATACATTACTAATTGAATCAATCATTACTTGTCGTAAGATTGAAAAAAAAATTCTCTTATGTTCGTCTGGCAAATTATTAAAAAAACTTATTGCATCAATAAAATAAGGATCTTTTATTTCTGATGGTGAGTAGTCTGTGAACAATCCTTTATAAATTTCTAGGTTTTCGTTAATAATTCCTTTTTTGAGCAGATGAGCTAATTCTTTTGAGTCCATAGCTTTCCCTTTATTTTAGTTTCGTATAACAGCCATTTTGTTAAATAGAGGGTATCAGTAAAGGGTTAACCTCTTCAAAAATATTTTGTTCAGGCATTTTTTGGGAGAAATAACCTTCAAATACTAATTAAACTCTTTCTCTCAGTTCATAAAGTTTGTGACGTTTTAATTTTTTGATTTTAAAGCAATCATTCTTATCCAAATGATAGCTAATTTTGCCCATAATTATGCTAAAAATTCTAAATATTTCCCAATGCAATTTTTCAGATGAGTTTTTTTCAAGTTCATAAATACTGCACTCTAAAAGCCAATATTCCTCAATATCCCATAATTGTTCTTCATGGAGTTTTCCTAAAAATGAATCATCATCAAACAAGTCATTGTGGGAAAATTACGTAGGATAGTTTTTTCTGCATCCATAAGGATTATTCTTTAAATAACTTAAAATTAACATAATACACGTTAGATCTCTTTCATAAATCAAAAAACGATCTTCTTTTTGGTTAATATTTGCACTCCGGATTTCTTAGCATTCGTGCATAATCTGCGGATGAAATACATCGATTCAAACAAGCTTTCTGATCCTCAGTTCAAGCGATACACAGGCATCTCATGGTCAACTT
>NZ_VPBP01000037.1:0-22650 GCF_013418685.1 Acinetobacter sp. YH12129 | reverse complement strand
TAAAATGCTGTGCTGCTTTTCGCACAGACATTTCATCTCGAATCATAATTTCTATGACTTTGTCTTTAAAATCTTTTGAATATCCCATATCTCTATTGTTCTATAGTTTTTAGGATTTGGCTATAGATAATGATTTGCGCGAATGGCAGCAGCAGCTTGTGCTGTTCGGCTTGCATGTCCAAATTTCATCGTGTGTTATGACTCTTTTTGTTTTAGATAATACTTTAATGAAATAAGCCATTTGAACAATGACGTATTCAGTCGACTATTAGTGCTGAACGTACATTTTGGTCATTCGATAGCATACATTGGGCTAAGCAAAAACATAGAACAATAAAAAACCCCTCAAAAGAGGGGCTTAAAATTGCTTATCTTAATGAATTAAAGATATTCAACTTTAGAAACTTCGTACTCAACTTCACCTTGTGGTGTGTTGATTTTTACATCGTCGCCTTCGTTTTTACCCAAAAGACCACGCGCAATTGGAGAGTTCACAGAGATTTTGTTGATTTTAAAATCTGCTTCGTCATCACCAACGATTTTATAAGTCTTTTGTTCTTCAGTATCTAAGTTTTCAATGGTCACTGTCACACCGAAAACCACACGGCCATTTTGCTCAAGTGATTTAACATCAATCACTTGGCAAGCACCCAATTTACCTTCGATATCTTGGATACGGCCTTCACAGAAACCTTGTTGCTCACGAGCAGCGTGGTATTCAGCGTTTTCTTTCAAATCCCCATGTTCACGCGCTTCAGCAATTGCTGCAGTAATACGTGGACGTTCAACAGTTTTCAGTTGATGTAATTCTTTCTCTAAGGCTACTTTGCCTTCAGGAGTCATAGGATAACGTTGCATTGTTGTCCCTCATGTTTGTAAAAAGAAAAAATCAGTAAAATTTTTACTGACCTAGAAATGAAAAAAAGCCCGCCACCGAGAGGTGGCGGGACTTCTCGGTAACTTAATTAACCTTTAGTAAGGTCTTGTAAGCGGTATACATCCATTGGCAATTTGATTGCTAAAGCTTGGCATACTGCATCAGCACCGTTAAGGGTAGTTGTGTAATACACTTTACCTTGTAATGCAGAGCGACGGATCGAGAATGAATCTTCTTGAGCCTGTTTGCCTTCAGTTGTATTGATAATGAGGTGAACTTCGCCATTTTTCAAGCGGTCTACGATATTAGGACGGCCTTCAGTCACTTTGTTCACACGTTCACATTCAATACCAGCATCTTTAATCACATCATAAGTACCGCCAGTAGCGATGACTTTGAAGCCAAGATCTGTTAACTGTTTCGCAATACCAACAGCACGAGGCTTGTCAGAATGACGAACAGATAAGAATGCATGTTTTACTTCGCCTTCCGTTGGTAGGCCTGGTAAACGGTCATTAGAGCCTAACACAGCTTTATAGAACGCTTCACCAAATGTTTTACCTACACCCATCACTTCGCCTGTAGATTTCATCTCAGGGCCAAGAATTGGGTCAACACCAGGGAATTTGTTGAATGGGAACACTGCTTCTTTTACAGAGAAGTGTTCAGGAATAATCTCTGTAGTGAATCCTTGAGATTCTAAAGATTGACCAGCCATACAACGCGCAGCAACTTTCGCTAAAGATTCACCAATGCACTTAGATACGAATGGAACAGTACGTGATGCACGTGGGTTCACTTCTAGGATGTAAACGTCATTACCTTTAACAGCAAACTGTACGTTCATCAAACCAATAACGCCAAGTTCTTTCGCCATTGCGATGGTTTGACGACGCATTTCGTCCTGAATCTCTTTAGACAAAGAGTAAGGAGGAATAGAACATGCAGAGTCACCAGAGTGAATACCAGCTTGTTCGATGTGCTGCATGATACCGCCAATCACAACGTCTTTACCGTCAGATACGCAGTCTACGTCAACTTCGATCGCGTCATCGAGGAAGTGGTCAAGAAGAACAGGCGCTTCGTTAGATGCTTGAACCGCATCACGTAAGTAGCGTTTCAATTCTTCGTCGTTATATACGATTTCCATCGCACGACCACCCAATACGTAAGAAGGACGTACCACAAGTGGGTAGCCAACTTTCGCAGCTTCAGCCATACCTTCTTCAGCAGATTTTACGATGCTGTTGTTTGGTTGACGAAGTTGTAGACGTTGAATCATTTGTTGGAAACGTTCACGGTCTTCTGCACGGTCAATTGCATCAGGTGATGTACCGATAATTGGCGCACCAGCTTCTTCTAAAGCACGAGCCAATTTAAGCGGAGTTTGACCACCGTACTGAACGATAATGCCTTTAGGTTTCTCGATACGTACGATTTCAAGTACATCTTCCAATGTGATTGGTTCGAAGTACAAACGATCTGATGTGTCGTAATCCGTAGAAACTGTTTCAGGGTTACAGTTCACCATGATAGTTTCATAACCGTCATCACGCATTGCAAGGGCAGCGTGTACACAGCAGTAATCGAATTCGATACCTTGACCAATACGGTTAGGACCACCACCGATGACCATAATCTTGTCGCGAGTAGACGGATTCGCTTCACATTCTTCATCGTAAGTTGAATACATGTAAGCTGTATCAGATTCGAATTCTGCAGCACATGTATCTACACGTTTGTAAACAGGGGTTACGCCCAAGTTCCAACGGTGTTTACGGAATTGTTTTTGTGAAATACCCATCAATTTCGCAATACGAAGGTCAGATAAACCTTTACGTTTGAACGAACGGATATTGTCAGCGTCTAAGTCACCGAAACCTAAAGATTTGATTTGGTTTTCAGTTTTGATGATGTCTTCGATTTGGATCAAGAACCAACGGTCGATGTTGGTCGCAGCGAACACTTCATCAAGTGTAAAGCCATGACGGAATGCATCGCCCACGTACCAAATACGCTCAGGACCAGGTACTTTAAGTTCTTGAAGGATTTTTTCTTTCGCGCCTTCAGTACCCACTTCGATTTTTTCATCAAAGCCAGCAGCACCGACTTCAAGACCACGAAGCGCTTTTTGTACTGACTCTTGGAAGTTACGGCCAATCGCCATGACTTCACCCACAGATTTCATCTGAGTCGTCAAAGTTGCGTCAGCTTGCGGGAATTTCTCGAAGTTGAAACGAGGAATTTTCGTTACAACATAGTCGATCGCAGGTTCGAAAGATGCAGGGGTTGTACCGCCAGTGATGTCGTTTTTCAACTCATCAAGGGTATAACCGACAGCCAATTTCGCCGCGATTTTCGCAATTGGGAAACCAGTTGCTTTAGAAGCAAGGGCAGATGAACGAGAAACACGTGGGTTCATCTCGATCACAACCATACGGCCGTCTTTCGGGTTGATACCGAACTGAACGTTCGAACCGCCAGTTTCAACACCAATTTCACGAAGTACAGCTAAAGATGCATTACGTAAAAGTTGGAATTCTTTGTCTGTCAATGTTTGCGCAGGAGCAACAGTGATTGAGTCACCTGTGTGCACGCCCATTGGATCAAAGTTTTCGATTGTACATACAATGATACAGTTGTCGTTTTTGTCACGAACAACTTCCATTTCGTACTCTTTCCAACCAATTAAAGATTCATCGATCAATAGTTGGTGAGTAGGAGAGAGGTCGAAACCACGTTCACAGATTTCAATGAACTCTTCACGGTTGTATGCGATACCGCCGCCTGAACCACCCATCGTGAATGATGGACGGATAATCACAGGAAAGCCGAAACGTGCTTGGATTTCCAAAGCATGTTCCATGTCTTCTGCAACATCAGCACGAGGACATTCCAAACCGATTTTACGCATTGCGATATCGAAAAGTTTACGGTCTTCCGCTTTTTCGATTGCTTCTTTCGTCGCGCCAATCAATTCAACATTGTATTTTTCTAAAATACCGTTGGCATCGAGTGCAAGTGCACAGTTCAATGCTGTTTGACCACCCATTGTAGGAAGAACTGCGTCTGGGCGTTCTTTCTCAATGATTGCAGCTACAGTTTGCCAAGTGATTGGCTCGATGTAAGTTGCGTCTGCCATAGCAGGGTCAGTCATAATGGTTGCTGGGTTAGAGTTTACCAAAATAACACGGTAGCCTTCTTCACGAAGGGCTTTACATGCTTGAGCACCTGAGTAGTCAAACTCACATGCTTGACCGATGACAATCGGACCAGCACCAATAATTAAGATGCTTTTAATGTCTGTACGTTTAGCCATGATGCTTCCTTAATTACTTCTTAGATGCTTCGATAAGTTCGATGAAATGATCGAACAATGGTGCGCAGTCATGTGGACCAGGGCTTGCTTCGGGGTGACCTTGGAAACTGAACGCAGGTTTATCTGTACGGTGAATACCTTGTAGGGTTTGGTCGAACAGTGATTTGTGCGTAGCTTTCAAGTTTGCAGGTAATGTTTCTGCATCGACTGCGAAGCCATGGTTTTGCGAAGTAATCATCACAATACCAGTTTCCATGTTTTGCACAGGGTGGTTGGCACCGTGGTGGCCGTGAGGCATTTTCACAGTTTTAGCACCTGAAGCAAGTGCAAGAATTTGGTGACCCAAGCAAATACCAAATACAGGTACGTTACGAGCATCTTCTACAATTGTTTTTACAGCTTCAATTGCGTAGTCACATGCAGCTGGATCGCCGGGGCCGTTCGATAAAAACACGCCATCTGGATTCAATGCAAGTACGTCAGCAGCAGGAGTTTGCGCAGGCACGACAGTCAATTTACAACCGCGGTCTGCGAGCATACGTAAGATGTTGGTTTTGACACCGTAATCGTATGCAATAACATGGAATTTAGCTTCAGGCTGAGAGAAACCTTTACCTAATGTCCAAGAACCTTCAGTCCATTCAAAGCCTTCAGGGTCACAGCATTCTTTTGCAAGGTCTAAACCATTTAAACCACCAAAAGCGCGTGCTTTAGCTAAAGCTTCTTCTTCTGTAATGTTTTCGCCAGCAAGGATACAACCATTTTGTGCACCTTTTGCTCGCAGAATACGCGTTAATTTACGTGTATCGATGTCTGCAATAGCAACAACATTGTGTTGTTCAAGGTAATCACCAAGTGATTGCTCAGCACGGAAGTTGCTATGCAATAAAGGTAGGTCACGAATGATCAATCCGTTAGCCCATACTTTATGAATTCGACCTGACTCAGCGTCTTCATCATTACAACCTGTGTTACCGATATGTGGGTAAGTTAGTGTCACAAGTTGTTGTGCATAACTAGGGTCAGTCAAAATTTCTTGATAGCCAGTCATTGCTGTATTAAAAACGACTTCACCAGTCGTACTACCCGATGCGCCAATAGAAGTACCTTTAAAGATAGTTCCGTCGGCAAGGGCTAAAATTGCTGGGGTGCTCAAACCAAAGCTCCTGAAATTTAGGCTGTAAAAAAGCGAGAAGACGAAAAAAAAGGAAGGCTATTTAAAAACCTACCCTCCCTATGTCTGCTCGCTTGAACTTAACACTGCATTATACGCATGATGGAGCGTGAAGTCCATTCTAAAAATCGTGAATATGTGAGATATAGGGGTTGTATTTCGAGTGAAAGTTTGGTTTTAAGGAAATACATAAAAAATGTAAGCAATTAATTATTGTCTGACAAATCATAAATTAAAATTTATCAATTCGGCTAATGTAGTTATGTCATCTAATAACTAAAGGTACACAGTCATGGCTACACAACAAAAACAAGCAGCGGCTAAATCCTCCCTAAAAGAAGTCGTAGCAGAGGGTGCAGAAAAATTGGAACAAGTTGCCAAAGAAGCCTCTGTTCAGGCGACTGAAGCGGTCACAGACAGTACGAGTAAAATTGAAGCTGAAGCAAAACAGCTGAATGCCAGTGTGCAGGATCAGCTACGCCAACTTAAGCAAGATTTGTTGCAAAAGTTAGATCAGTTGAAATCACAATTTGGATCTTCTCAAAAAGATTTTGGCGAGCTTAAAGAGTTTGTAAAAACTGAATTAAATACCGTGATTGAAGACCTTTCAAAATTAGGTAAAGAATTGAAAGAAGATGTCACTCAAATTTCGGGTAAACATAAAGAACATTTAACGGAAACATTTAAACGTTCAAAAGAACATACTTTGGAAGCGTGGAAAAAAGTCGTGCCAGTTAAAGCAGACGTAAATGACAAAACTACAGATTTAAAAAGCTAAGATTTAATTCAGGACTGAATATTGATGAAGTCTGAAAGTAGCATATAGGATGGTCTATTTAACATGTGTAGATCGGCTATACGGATTAAACGGAATAACTGTTGGCGATAGTTTCGAATCAGTAGATATGGCTGTACTTGAAGCGATTTACAAGCAATAAAAAAGCAAAAGGAAAACCTTTTGCTTTTTTTCACAATTTAGAACTGATGCAACCAATCACGTTTATTGTGAAAGTCTGCATTAGGGCTACTGTGCTGCATGGCATAGTATTGCGCACCCTCGGGGGTTTGTAATACTGCGGTTAAACCTAGATATAGGTCTTCCCATTTAAGTTTGTACTTCAGCATAAATTCTGTCAGATCAAGACTGACATTTAAGCCATAGTGCGTCCGTTTCAACTGATTCAGTTCAATATCGTAAGCAGCTTGTGGCGGCATATCTTCTGGATAGCGATATTCTTCAAACTGGTAAGCCTGCCAAGCTTGTGAAGGGGAGAGGTTGATTTCACGATAAAAGTCTTCATTGTGTACACCAATAAAAACTTCTAAGCAGGTCTGTTCCCACAAAAAATCGATTCGTGGGTGAGCTGATACCAATTCTGGCCATTGAATCAGTTGGTTTGGGTCTCGAATCCAATAACCCACATTTAAAGTATATGGGCTTTGTTGTTCGATAGCACCAACGACTGATACAGCCTGAAAGCGACGATCAAAAGCGCTGAGTTCGAAACTTGCCATAAATGCTTAGTTAGACAGGTGTGCGTAGCGAACAAGGTTAGACAGTTTTGCATTTTGTTTTGCCGCTTTGCGGTAAATCAACGCAATCTTACCAATCGTTTGAACAACTTCAGAACCTGAAACAGTCGCAATTTCAGTAATCATTGCAGCACGAGCTTCACGGTCTTCTGCCACAACTTTCACTTTAATTAACTCATGGTCGTTTAACGCACGGTTTAATTCTTCAACAACGCTTTCTGATAAGCCTTTGTCCGCAACCATTACAACTGGGTTTAGGGTGTGACCAATTTGACGTAAGCGTTTACGTTCTTGAATAGATAAAGCCGCCATAAATATAACCTAATTTTAAAAACGACCTAGTATAGCAAAATCAAAGTTGAAGCGCTGTATTTAATCGGCATTTTCTCGATGAAGATTATTGAAAAAAACATGATTTAAGATGCTTTTTAGATACACATGTCTACTGCAAAAGTGCTGAATTTCACGTACAATCAAGACTGAGAAGTTTTTTTTATTTAGAGAGTTATGGCTACCCGCATTACTAACCAGAAATTATCCAAAAGTAGTCGTGACTGGATGCGTGAGCATCTTGATGACCCCTTTGTGAAAAAAGCACAAAAGGAAGGATATCGTGCGCGTGCCGCTTATAAATTGCTTGAAATTCAAGAAAAATACAAATTGATCAAGCCAGGCATGACCGTTGTTGACTTAGGTGCTGCACCAGGTAGTTGGTCGCAAATTGCCGGTAAACTTGTTGGCGACAAAGGTTTGGTAATTGCTTCTGATATTTTACCCATGGATGCTTTACCCGATGTGACCTTCTTGCAAGGTGACTTTCGTGAACAAGAAGTGTTCGATGAATTGTTAAAAATTTTAGATGGACGTACTGTAGACGTTGTAATTTCAGATATGGCCCCCAATACATCAGGTAATAAGGCTGTAGATCAACCGCGTCAGATCTATCTTTGTGAATTAGCAATCGACTTTGCTCAAAAGGTTCTTGGACCAAATGGACAGTTTGTTGTTAAAGTGTTCCAAGGTGTTGGATTTGATGAATACCGTAAGCAAGTTGTAGACACATTTGATGTGCTGAAAACAGCAAAACCGGCGGCTTCACGTGCTCGATCTAAAGAAGTGTTTTTAATCGGGCAGGGACGTAAGAAAGCTTTCAAGTAAAGTTTACTTGCCAACTCGTTAAAAATTGTGCATTTTGTACGTTTTTAAATTATTGCGAAGCTACTCTGCAGCGTAAGTATTAGAGTCACCCATGTAAATGGGATTGAACGAATTAGATAGAAATGGGAATAAAGCTTTGAGCGATCTTTTTAAGAATGCCGTGTTGTGGCTGGTTATCCTAGGCGTGCTGGTTTTAATCTTCAGCAACGTCAGTGACCGCAATCAACCGACCGCGATGAACTATTCTGAGTTCGTGGCAGCCGTAAATGCGGGTCAGATTAAACAAGTCACCATTGATGGCGAAAGAATTCGTGGCGAAAAATCAAACGGTTCTGAGTTTGAAAGTATCCGTCCTGCGGTTCAAGATCCTGAACTTATGCCGAACCTAATCAAGAACAATGTTGTTGTTGAAGGTACAGCGCCACAGCGTCAAAGTATTTTGATGCAACTTCTGATTGCAAGTTTCCCTGTTCTTTTAATCATTCTGTTATTCATGTTCTTTATGCGCAACATGGGTGGTGGAGCTGGTGGTAAGAATGGCCCAATGAGTTTTGGTAAGTCAAAAGCAAAAATGCTGTCTGAAGACCAAATCAAAGTGACATTTACTGATGTTGCGGGCTGTGATGAAGCTAAACAAGAAGTTGTTGAAATCGTTGACTTCCTAAAAGATCCATCTAAGTTCAAACGACTTGGTGCAAGCATTCCGAAAGGCGTGCTCATGGTTGGTCCTCCGGGTACAGGTAAAACTTTACTTGCTAAAGCGATTGCGGGTGAAGCGAAAGTACCGTTCTTTAGTATTTCGGGTTCTGACTTTGTTGAAATGTTCGTGGGTGTGGGTGCGTCTCGTGTCCGTGACATGTTTGAACAAGCAAAGCGTCATGCACCATGTATCATTTTCATCGATGAGATCGATGCCGTTGGTCGTCACCGTGGTTCAGGTACAGGTGGTGGTAATGATGAGCGTGAGCAAACATTAAACCAAATGTTGGTTGAAATGGATGGTTTTGAAGGCAACGAAGGTATTATCGTCATTGCTGCAACAAACCGTGCTGACGTATTGGATAAAGCTTTACTTCGTCCAGGTCGTTTTGACCGTCAAGTGATGGTGTCTCTACCTGATATTAAAGGTCGTGAGCAAATCCTGAATGTACATTTGAAAAAATTACCTTCTGTGACTGGTGTAGATGTCAAAGTCTTAGCACGTGGTACACCGGGCTTCTCGGGTGCACAGTTGGCTAACCTTGTAAACGAAGCGGCACTGTTTGCTGCACGTCGTAACAAGAATACGGTCGATATGCATGACTTTGAAGATGCAAAAGATAAGCTTTACATGGGTCCTGAACGTAAATCGATGGTGATTCGCGAAGAAGAACGTCGTGCGACGGCTTATCATGAAGCAGGTCATGCGATTGTTGCTGAAATCTTGCCGGGTACAGACCCTGTGCATAAAGTGACAATTATGCCGCGTGGTTGGGCACTTGGTGTGACTTGGCAGTTGCCTGAACATGACCAAACCAGCCATTACAAAGACAAAATGTTGAATGAACTTTCAATTTTGTTTGGTGGTCGTATTGCAGAAGAAGTCTTCATTAACCAAATGTCGACTGGTGCTTCAAATGACTTTGAACGTGCAACGAAAATGGCACGTGCAATGGTTACTAAATACGGTATGTCCGATAAAATGGGCGTCATGGTTTACGAAGATGATTCACAGCAGTCATTCATGGGTGGTTTAGGAAGTCGTGTGATTTCTGAAGCAACTCAGCTTGAAGTTGACCGTGAAGTTCGCCGTATTTTAGATGAACAATATAAAGTTGCTCGCGATATTCTTGAAAATAACAAAGATATCGCACATGCCATGGTGAAAGCATTGCTTGAATGGGAAACCATTGATCGTGATCAAATCCGTGACATTATGGAAGGACGTGAACCTCAACCACCAAAAGTGTACATCGCTGAAAATCCAGTGATTGATGTCACACCAACGGATGGTCCAGATGTTCCACCACCATTACCGTCATTGCCAAAAGCATAAAATTTTAAAACCACCTTCGGGTGGTTTTTTTATATGAAAATAAATGCATGTGAACGAAATGCTGAGCAAACTTAGCGTTAAAATAAGCGCAGCAAAATCTGGGATGTGTACTATGAAGTTGGTGTCTTTGCCTAATAAAATTTTAAACTGTGGTAATTTGCAATTAGATTTGTCAGAGCCACATGTGATGGGAATTTTAAATGTCACACCGGACTCTTTTAGTGATGGTGGCAAACACAATGGTAAAGACCAAGCTATAGCACATGCCTTACAAATGATTGCGGATGGTGCGACAGTGATTGATGTCGGTGGTGAGTCAACACGTCCGGGTGCATCTGTTGTTGAGGTTGAAGAAGAAATTCGACGGGTCGTACCCGTCGTTGAAGCCTTATCTAAACACAATGTAGTGATTTCTATCGATACCTCACAACCTGAGGTGATTGAGGCAGCGGTTCAGGCAGGTGCGCATATCTGGAATGATGTACGTGCATTAACTCGGCCGAATGCCTTAGAAACCGCTGCAAAACTGGATATTCCAGTGATCATTATGCATATGCGCGGCGAACCCACCACGATGAATAATCTAGATCAGTATCAAGATGTTGTGGCTGATGTCATTGATGAATTAAAGCAACGCGTGCAAAATGCATTGGACGCAGGCGTGCGTGCAGAAAATATTATGATTGATCCGGGTTTTGGTTTTGCTAAAAATGCGCAGCAAAACTTAAAGCTTTTACAGCAATTCTATCAATTGAATGACATGGGCTATCCGATCCTGTCGGCATTATCTCGTAAGCGTTTTATCGGTGAAGCACTTGGCGGTGCAGATGCACAAAATCGCGCTGTAGGCTCGGTTGCAGCGCATCTACTCAGCATTCAACAAGGTGCATGTATGGTTCGCGCACATGACGTCAAAGCAACAGTAGATGCGATACGTGTTTGGCAAGCCATGCAGAATGCAGTGTGATTTGAAAATACTGAATCCCAATAAATTTGGTGAATTGTAGTATTTGTGTTATATAAGCGCCCTGAATGTTTTGTGATAGAGTTTCGTATGTTTGCAGATTTACTGCTACCCATGTTTGATGATGAATATTACCCAGATGTGTTGGTTGCAGAGGTGAAGTTATTGGTTGTTCAATTTGCGAAGAAAATTGCAAAAGCAGATTTAAGTTCAACTGATATCTACCATTTTGCCAATGAAACGGTTGCACAGCTCAATAAGATGAAACCTCAATTTGAAGATTTAGATTCGTCTTTGGATGATACGGCTGCAGATTATATTGCAGAAGCCATGATGATGGTGCTGCAAGATGAAGGCCATATGGATATTGAAATGGAAGAGTTGGTTGCTAACCGAGAATGGTAATTGAACTTTAAAAAAAGCCCTGTAGTGACAGGGCTTTTTTGTGTCTAGGGATTTAAAAAATTATTCAGCATTGTCTATAAAATCTTTAAACGATGATTTGATGGATGTTGATAGTTTCTGTTCTTCTTGCATGGCTTGTAGATGAAGGGCGTAGAAATACGTTTGATGCACTTTTTGTTTTAAGGATTGTTGATAAGACCAATATGCCAGTTGGCGAAGCTTTTGTAGTTATACTCGTTCAATGGCGCTGCTTTCAGGTTTATAAAATAATTCAGTAAATACACATAAAAACAGACTGAAAAAAAGTCCGCAGAGACTGATGAGGTTTAATACATCTGTTTGTAGATATTTAAAGTTAATAGCGAGGATAAGTGTGAATCCGCCAAGGAGATACAGTTGTATTTGCAGGCGTTGAACTGCGGACTTGCTGCTAAAACGTGGTTGATAATGTGCATACCAGACATAGCAATAGATCAAAGGAAGAATAATCAATATACCAAGATTAAACGCCATGTTTGGGTCGTGAATTGAAAATGCCGTCGAAAGCATCTGGCCAAGTACTGCGCTGCCAAGTGAGATAAAAAGTATCAGGCAAAAGCTAAAGATTAAAACGGGTGCAGTGGGCGTTAGATTGATAATTTTAAAATGCGCAAACAGCAGCCGTTGATAAAAGGCATCGGGATGCTTGAGTTGTAGTGCAGGGGGATCAAAATCTGAAGGTATTGGCATTGAATAATAATAGATTTATAAATTTTAGGCATAAAAAAACCAGCAAATTGCTGGATCTTTTATTGCACCAATCTTAGAAGTATAAGAATGGTGCCCGAGGCCAGACTCGAACTGGCACGCTTTGTGGGCGGGGGATTTTAAATCCCCTGTGTCTACCGATTTCACCACTCGGGCATGTGCGCAATAATAGAGGACGAAATGGAGCTTGGCAAGTGTATTTGATAGTGTTTGTTTTAAAATCAATCAATTCGTGCATATAAGTTGAAAATATTCAAAACTAGTGATGTATTGAATGACTTTTTGAGCAGTGATTGAAAGATTATTGCACTTCATTAACGCCGACTTATTTCATTAACTCATCAAGATAATGTTCAACATTTTGGTGCTTTAGCTTTTTACATAGCTGATTTTCCTGATGTAGTATTTGTATGTGCAAATTTTGGAACTGTGTAAAGCGCTCAGATAACCGCTTGTAGTTTGCTTGATTTGGATTACTGAGTGTCAAACGTAATTTTGCTTTAAGCATTTGTTTATACGACCAATAAGCAATACGACGTGTTTCTTGCAGAAAATAGTATTCTTGCGTGTTACTTCCACCTTTGAAAAGATTTTCTTTATAAAAACGCACAAAGCCGAAACTCATGGCGAAAAAGAACAATACAGATTGAACAAAGGTGCTTTGTAAAAAGGCGATATTGAGTAACTGTAATAAAATCACGATCGCAAGTCTGAACGGCGTATTCTTCAAACTTTGATACAGTGACATTGAACTGTGCTTGATTTGCTTGATGACTAAGGGTACAACCAGCATGAAAAACAGCATAATACTCAGTACAGCAATACCATGAGATCGAAACTCACTCATTTCTGGAAAATACAGTTGCACTGCATGTCCAATACTCATGCTCAAAGAAATAAAAATCATCGCCGCCAAAACCCAAGGAATAAGCTCTTTGAGTTCGTCTAAAATGCCTTGAGTTTTCAGTTGGCTATAAAATAAATAATTATGTTTAAAGGCTGCTGGATATTGCTGTTTCAGTTGTTGAAGGTAAAGCGCAGCCTGTTTCTTTTGAGCCATATTGTGACGTTAGTATTAAAGCGTGAAAGTAATATAGTTGATTTCGATATTTTTGACAGAATTTTTTTCTAAATCATGTTGTATATCTGAACATTATAAGAGAAAACGCAATTTCTATAGCGAAGGTCGCAGTTTTCATGCTGCTTTTATGCGAAAATACATGATTATTGAATATTAAGTTTTTATAGGCAGTTTATGACTGATCATTCTCCTGAAACATTAAGCGATATCGAAATTCTAGACATTCTTCAGTCGATGAAATCAGATGTTTTAAATACTGAAGCAAATGAAGTGATTCGTAGTGGGGGAAAAGCTGGTCGTCAAGAAGCACACAAACAAGCTTTGGTAAAATTAAATCAAGCATTTGAAGATAAATTTGTTGAAGCTGTGACTTTGGCTTTAGGCTTAAATGAAGGCCAAAGTAAAAAAATCCGCTACAAAAAAGATCGTATCCGTATTTTGAAAGTTCGTGGTATCGATTATTTAGCGATTGATGGTGCTGAAACTGCACAAGTATTGTCGCAAGTTGCACAAGCGATTGTACGTGAAAACGCAACGGTGACTCATGACCTGCATAATATTTTCCCATTTTGGAAAGAAGGCTGGCCAATGGTGCAATTCGACAATGTCTATAAAATTTTAGAAGATGACATTCGTATTCATTATGAAGCAGTTCTAGAAGCATTAATTTCAAAGCATTAATCACTACAAATGAACCTGTGAGTGTAAAACACTGGCTAGTTCAGTATTGTTAAGCATAAAAAAAGCACCTGATGGTGCTTTTTTTATCTTTAACTTTTTAAGTTAAGCTCGAAAAAACGGAAACATTCCAAAGATCAGACCTGCTGCTAACATGACAAAACACGTGATTACAGCCCAGATAATGGTAAATTTCTGATGTTGTCCAAACTCGATACCTGCAAGTCCACAGAGTAAATAGGTCGAAGGAACAAGTGGAGAGAGTAGGTGTACAGGTTGCCCTACGATAGAGGCACGTGCCATTTCTACAGGTTCAATTCCATAATAAGCGGCAGCATCAGAAAGAATCGGCAAAACCCCAAAATAGAAAGCATCATTCGACATAAAGAAAGTCATCGGCATACTGATGACAGCGGTAATCGGTGCTAAATAGGGACCCATACTTTCAGGGATAATTGCCACAAGTTGTTTGGACATGGCTTCTACCATGCCTGTGCCAGCTAAAATTCCGGTAAAAATACCTGCAGCAAAAATAATACCGACCACGTTTAAAGCACTACCTGCATGATGTGCGATTAACTTTTTCTGCAAGTCGACATTTTTGTAGTTGACGACTAGCGCAATACATAAAGCCACCATGAATAAAATAGGCATAGGTAAAATACTAAAAACCAGACAAATCATCAGAACGACGGTTAACAGTGCATTAAACCAACGTAGATCTGCGCGGTTGGCTTCTGGATTATCTGAGATTTGAATGTTTTCACCATGGCTGATATCCAATTGGACAATTCCTAGACGCTTTCTTTCCATGCGACCATACATTGTTCCTAAGAAGTACAACCAGCCGATGGCAAATAACATCGGTAAAACCATCGGAACAAATACATCACTTGGGTCGACATGAAGCGCGCTGGCGGCGCGGGCAGTAGGCCCACCCCAAGGTGTAAGATTCATAATTCCACTAGAGAGCATAATCAAACATGCCATAATCAATGGGCTCATACCTAAGCGCTTATAGAGTGGCAGCATGGCCGCAACACAGATCATATATGTTGTAGAACCATCTCCATCCAAAGAGACAATTAACGTCAGGGTAATGGTTCCAAGAACGACTTTTAAGGGATCACCTTTGACCATTTTTAAAATAAATTTCACCGAAGGGTCGAACAATCCGGTATCAATCATGATGGCAAAATACAGAATCGCAAAAAGCAGCATGATGCCAGTCGGTGCAAGTTTTTTTACACCTTCAATCATCATGTCGCCAATTTCATTTATTTGTATGTGTGACAAGCTGTCAAAATAAAAACCAAGTAACCACGCAATCAAGGCAAAAAGTAGGGGAATTAAAGTCAGTGCGACAAGTGGGCTTAAGCGTTTCGACATGATCAAATACATAAAGCACAAGATCATGCCCAAACCGAGTACGGTTAACATGGTTCATTCCTTTGAAATATAAAGCTGTTTTTAAATCCAAGGGCAGAGCATAAAGAGAAATTTCATCAGTCAAAACAAAGGTGATAAAATGTGAAATACATCACTATTTTGATGAGAAATAGTCATTAATAATGAAGGTATTAGGGAAGAGGGATTTTTTGATTTATTTTAATTTTTATTCAAAAAAAGTGTTCTGTTTACATTTATTCAACATCTGTAGAGAACTGTAAATGCTGTGCCTATACAGTTTAATCACAATAAGTGCGCTTAAGCAAAAATAGACAGTAGCGTCCGAATCGGCCAACTAAAAAATCGGAACCAAAAAATTAAGGGATTATAAAAGAACAGACCAAAACGCATGGTTTCGTCATATTGTTGTCGACCGCGTTCATAGGGATAAGGTGTTAAAAACCAAGCAGTGACGATCAGTGCAACACCGAGCAATAGAAATAAAGGTTGTGGATGAGCTTTGAAAAAATAATAGATCAGATAAGCCCCAGTATAAAAACTAAAGCAAGTCAAAATCGCTTTAAGTGAAAAAGACATCTTCGTATTCCATCGTATTTATATTTTATTGTTTTAGAAAAAAGAAGAATCGAATTAATCCGATTCTTCTGGTGTATCAAGTTCAGTTTCAGCCTGTTGTAAGCGGGTCACTAATAATTGGTCAATTTTAAAGTGGTCTACATCCACAACTTCAAATTTGTAGCCATGATAAGTAACAAAGTCAGCTGGACGTGGAATTTTACGCAGTTTAAACATCATAAAGCCCGCAAGGGTTTCATAGTTTTCTTCATCCGGCATTTCATCTAAAGCGAGGGCATGCTTTAAATCTTCAATTGGTGTACTGCCATCGATAAGCCAAGAATCCGCATCACGTTTAATAATTTGTTGTTCTGCTTCAATCGGTGTTACCCAGTCGCCCATCACGGTAATCATAATGTCGGAGAGCGTAATAACGCCGACAACCAACGCGTATTCGTTAATTACTACGGCAAATTTTTCTTTGGTTGAACGAAAGCGATCGAGTAATTCAGACAGTGTTAATGTATCTGGAATCGTGAGGACATTACGAATAGTATTTTCATTGAGCTGTAGAAGTGACTGATTGTTGAGGATACGAACCAAAATATCTTTGGCATCTACATAGCCAATCACGTCATCAATATTTTCACTACAGACCAAAAACTTCGAATATGGAAATTCGGCGAGTTTTTGACGAATACTGGCTTCTGATTCTTTTAGGGTAAAGTACACCACGTTTTCACGTGTAGTCATACTTGAAGGGACGTTACGTTCTTCCAGCTCAAATACGTTTTCAATAAAGTGGTGTTCTTGTTTTTGTAACACACCAGCTTGAGCACCGGCATCCATCACGGCTGAAATATCGTCAAAGGTAATATTGTCATCACGTGTTGTATTCACTTTGAATAAACGAAACAACAAATTGGCAATGGCATTAATCACCCACGCCATTGGCTTACATACCTTAATAAAGATTTGAATCGGGTCTACAACAGCGACGGCAATTTTTTCAGGTGCGATCATCGCCAAACGTTTTGGCATCAAATCAGCAAATAGAATGAATAAGGAGGTGACTAAGGTAAACGACAGGGTGAATCCTATGGTTTCAGTCCACGGGCCCTGATAAAAACGGGTCACTAAGGTTATGAAATAAGGACGAAATGCACCTTCACCCAAAATACCGCCAAGAATTGCCACGGCATTTAAGCCAATTTGTGATGCGGCGAAAAAGTCTGCTGAGTTGGCTTGTAAGTCAAGCACACGTTGTGCACGTGAATCTCCAGATTCAGCCAAAATTTTAAGCTTTACTTTTCGTGCACCCGCAAGGGCAATTTCTGTTAAGGATAGAAAACCCGCACCGACGATCAGGAGAATAATAATGACAATATTTTGGAAAAGGCTCACGAATACACCTGTTTGTGATTCATTCTATTTTTCTGTATTTCTAACACAAAAATGGGCAAGGTAGTAGTCTTAACTACTACCTATATAGTGACAGTATACGTTTGAATTAATAAGGAATTAAAGAGTTAATTACTGATACTGTGAAAACTGAGAGTTATTCATTAAGTATTCGCGGTTTTCTTCTTCAATCATTTGACGTGCAACATACAAAATAAGTTGACGCAACCAGCGATGAGCAGGGTGATGATGAAGTAAAGGACACCACGCCATTTTTAATTCAAATTCAGGAATATAGAATGGTGGATCGCGAAGTAACAGGTTTTGACTTTTGGCTTGAAGGCGAGCAATACGGCTTGGCAGAGTCGCAACCAAGTCAACATTCGAGGCCAATAAGCCTGGCATTTGATAATGACGGGTGAAAACTGAAATTTTACGTTTTTGGCCAATACGTTCTAAGGCTTGATCAATCCAACCTAGACCCGCTTGTTTTTCAGGATTGACACCAAAACCGACACCCATACCTGTTTTAGATACCCAAATGTGTTGTGCATCTAGATAGCTTTTCAGGTTTAAATTATTTGCAGCAGGGTGCTTGGCATTTAAAAGGCATGAAAAACTGTCACGCCAGACCAAAACTTGGTGGAAACTTTGCGGAATTTCATTAAAGCGGTTAATCGCCAAGTCGACTTTACCTTGTTCCATATCTCGATAAGACACATCACTAGGCGTTAAAAAATCCAGAACCACATTGGGTGCTTCGGAGCGCAAAGCTTTTACTAGGCGCGGTACCAGTGTTGCTTCAGCATAATCTGAAGTCATGATGCGGAAGACACGATTTGAAGTGTAAGGTCGGAACTCGGTACGGGGTTCCAAAATCATCGAAAGGTCAGAAAGTGCATCACGGATACGTGGCTGTAATTCAAGTGCACGTTCTGTAGGTGTCATACCTTCTGAAGAACGAATAAGAAGTGGATCATTAAATAAGTTGCGTAGACGACGTAAAATATTACTCATCGCAGGCTGAGTTACACCCAGTTGCTCGGCAGCACGAGTCACATTTTTTTCACGAAGTAGTACATCAAGATAAATTAATAGATTGAGATCGACCCGCTCCAGATTCATAAAATAAATACCGACAATAAAATCATGAAATTTATCTGATTATGCCATAACTACTAAGGCTTGTGTAAAAAATGGATGAAAAAATGACGTGTACTTTTGTACTAAAAATCGGCAGTTTTAAGACAAATTTGCTGAAGTGCCAGCATATATTATCTTAAATACTTATTACCTGTTTAGACCGATATTTTTAAGTAAATGAAATAAAAATACGGAGCAATCTTGTTTATGCGAAGTGATATTCATAAAACAAAAAAATTAGATGAAATATCTCATTTGTATGATCATTTGAAGACGGAATAACCGAGTATTTAGCTCGGTAAATTTGGGCAAAAATGGCGTAAAAAATGCTGTTTTTTTTAAAAGTGAATGCTCAGTCGACTTAAGTCTAATGAAGAATAATTCATCAAAATGTTTGAAAAATAGACAAGAAAATTAGCAAAATATATTAATAAAAGTATTTAAATACAAATGCTTATGAATATTGGTTAATTATTATAATACGACTTTAATCTACATATTTTTTAAATAAATACTGAAAATTAATGCAGAATATTGGATTAATTTTTTTAGTCAATCTACTCTGTGTCTATCGCAACGAAGTGTTCTAAATCTGAACAATCATTCGAGGGTATGATTTTAGCCTTACGTTGCAGAAAAATCCTAATATTATTACAGGAACATATCATGTCTACATACTTAACAGCGATTGATGCAATCCGTGAATTAAAAGCAAAATTCGGAAGCACTTGGCGCGATATTAGCCCAGAAGATGCTGCACGTATGCAAATGCAAAACCGTTTCAAAACTGGTTTAGACATTGCGAAATATACAGCTGCTATTATGCGTCGTGATATGGCTGCTTATGATGCTGATTCTAGCAAATACACTCAATCATTAGGTTGCTGGCACGGTTTTATCGCACAACAAAAAATGATTGCGAACAAAAAATACTTCGGTACAACTGAACGTCGCTATATCTACCTTTCAGGTTGGATGGTTGCAGCTCTTCGTTCAGAATTCGGTCCACTTCCTGACCAATCTATGCACGAAAAAACTTCAGTACCTGCATTGATCGAAGAAATCTACACTTTCCTACGTCAAGCTGACGCGAAAGAATTAAACGACTTGTTCCGTGCGCTTAAAAAAGCAAACGAAGCTGGTGATACTGCTAAAGCTGCTGAAATCACTGCTCAAATCGACGGTTTCCAAACTCACGTTGTGCCAATTATTGCGGACATCGACGCTGGTTTCGGTAACGAAGAAGCGACTTACTTACTAGCTAAGAAAATGATCGAAGCGGGTGCTTGTGCACTTCAAATCGAAAACCAAGTATCTGACGCTAAACAATGTGGTCACCAAGCTGGTAAAGTTACAGTTCCACACGAAGACTTCATCGCGAAAATCCACGCTCTTCGCTATGCATTCTTAGAAATGGGTCTTGATGACGGTATCATCGTTGCTCGTACTGACTCTGAAGGCGCTGACTTGACTCAAAAAATCCCAGTGGTTAAAGAGCCAGGCGACATCGCTTCTCAATACATCAGCTACTTAGACACAACTGAAATTGACATTTCAGAAGCTCAAGAAGACGAAATCCTAATCAAGCGTAACGGTAAACTTCACCGTCCAAAACGTCTTGCTTCTGGCTTGTACCAGTTCCGTCCAGACACGCAAATTGACCGCGTTGTACTTGACTGTGTATCTAGCCTTCAAAATGGTGCTGACCTTCTTTGGATCGAAACTGCGACTCCAAACGTTGAAGAAATCGCTCACATGGTTAACCGTGTTAAAGAAACAGTTCCAAATGCGAAACTTGTTTATAACAACTCGCCTTCATTCAACTGGACTTTAAACTTCCGTCAACAAGCTTACGACCGTTGGGTTGCTGAAGGTAAAGACGTTTCTGCTTACGACCGTGCTAAACTAATGAGCGCTGAATACGATAACTCTGAATTAGCTGCTGAAGCTGACGAAAAAGTTCGTACGTTCCAAGCTGATGCTTCTCGTGAAGCGGGCGTGTTCCATCACTTGATCACACTTCCGACTTACCATACAGCTGCTCTTTCTACTCACGAGCTTGCTCAAGGTTACTTCGGCGACCAAGGTATGCTTGCTTATGTAGCTGGCGTTCAACGTAAAGAAATCCGCGGTACGATTTCTTGTGTTAAACACCAAGCAATGGCTGGTTCTGACATCGGTGACGACCACAAAGAAATCTTCGCTGGTGACAACGCGCTTAAAGCGGGTGACGATGCGAAAAACACAATGAACCAATTCGCTGCTCACTAAGCATTGAACTGATTCGAAAAAAAGCCCAGCGAAAGCTGGGTTTTTTTATGGCTTTAAAATCTTCTTAAATCCATTTATTAAAGTGTGTCGATATAAAAAAGCAGGGCATAACCCTGCAAATAGAGTGAGACAGCCTTTATTTAAGGCAAAAGGATAATTAACCAAGTAAAAAAAATAATTGCTAAAGCGACAAATTGAGCGGCACTCCCCATATCTTTTGCAATTTTAGAAAGTGGATGCTTGTCTAAAGATACGCGGTCGACAACGGCTTCAATGGCAGAATTGAATAACTCAACTATCAAGGCAAATAAGCACACCACTACCATAAGGGCATGTTCAGCACGACTCACATCGAGAAAATAACTGGTAGGAATAAGCACAATATTCATCCAGACAATTTGTCGAAATGCAGCTTCATTTTGATAAGCAGCTTTGAATCCGTCGAGGGAATATTGCGTTGCATTTAAAATTCGTTTAAATCCAGATTTGCCTTTAAACGGGGAAATTTCACTCATAGCACTGTACAGACGTATAGATTTAAAAACTGGCGAAAATATAGCATGCCAAGCTTAAAGTTTTCTTGCATTCAGTTTTTATTTTATTGGGCCTAAAAATTTAAGGGGATTTACATAAGCCTGTATCAAGTTAGTGCTATGTTTATTCATTATTAGACTTAAAATCTGCCTGAATTTCAGGCACAATACAGGCGTTTAAATTTTTTAATTTTAAAGCATTTGCTTCATTGCATGAAATAATAAAAGTGATATAGGTCAACAATGAAAAATTTTAGTTTTGCTGTGCTTGCAGCAACACTTTTAACCAACCAGTTTGTCAGTGCAGAGCCGGCATTTATTCAAACGGAAATCAAAACGAATGTGACTCAGCCCGTGGGATTTTATTCTTTCCAAGTGGGTGCGTATAAAGTCATTGCTTTAAAAGATGGGACACTCGAATTAAGTCCTGATTTGTTTAAACAAAACTTAACTCCAGAAGAAGTCAGTGCCTTATTTCAAAAGGTTGCGGTTGATCAGAGCAAAGGCATACAAACCAGTGTCAATGCCTACCTGATTGATGATGGACAAGGCGGCATCAGTCTTGTCGATAGTGGTGCAGCCAGTTGTTTTGGTCCGAACTTAGGTTCTATTGCACAAAATATTGAAGCAGCTGGCTATAAGCTTAATCGTGTACGCAGTGTATTCTTAACCCATTTACATCCAGATCATGCATGTGGCATTGCGAAACAAGGCAAGGCCGTGTTTCCAAATGCAACGGTTTACGTCAATGAACAAGAAAGTCAGTATTGGTTAAGTGAAAACACCGTTGACACTTTAGCTGCCGAAAAACGTGACGGTTATTTAGCGACCGTTGCAAAAATTAAAGCTGCGATTGCGCCTTATCAGACCATGCGGAGTTTTAAGACTTTTAGCGTTGGTTCTGTGATTAATGGATTAGAAGTACTACCGAGTGTTGGGCATACACCAGGGCATTATTCTTTTATCTTAAAGTCGCAAGCTAAAAGTTTTGCTATCCTCGGCGATGTGGTTCATTCGTATCATTTACAGTTTGAACAACCCAAATTATCTGTCGATTTTGATGTCGATCCGGTCAAAGCCAGTGAAACTCGTTTAGCAATTTTTAAACGTTTTGCTCAAGAGCAAACCTTCGTTGCATTTGCACATTTACCATTTCCGGGTATTGGTAAAATTAGTGAAATAAATGATGGTCAGTTCCGTTGGAACCCGCTAAATTTAGCTCCGACAGCTCCGACAGCTCCGACAGCTCCGACAGCTCCGACAGCTCCGACAGCTCCGACAGCTCCGACAGCTCCGACAGCTCCGACAGCTCCGACAGCTCCGACAGCTCCGACAGCTCCGACAGCTCCGACAGCTCCGACAGCTG
>NZ_VPBP01000007.1:0-49095 GCF_013418685.1 Acinetobacter sp. YH12129 | reverse complement strand
TCCAGATTTAAATCCAATAGAAAATATGTGGTCACGAGTCAAGGCGATTCGAACTAAGTTTAGAGTTAAAGATATTGATAAATTATTTAAAGATTACTGTAATGATTTATTTGGTATTTAGCTATACCATGTAGGTCGACCCAAGGCTGAATAAAAGCTTGGTCGAGCGAACCACCGACGGGGAAAACATAAAGTAGGCCAATCATACTGAGCGTGAGCAACAGGGCTTGTCGTAATAAAAAGGAACGGTTCGAGAGCATAAGTCGTGTGATGTGCTGAAATTATTTTGTTTGAATGCAGCTATTTGAAACCACGAAACTTAAATCAGACTTAACTGGGTATTTGAACTGTATCGATATCGATAGTGAAGAAGGTGCATAAAGCAGAACAGGCTTTGTGTTAAAGTTTTTGAAAACTCAGTAATAAAGATTTATGAGCATACGTGCAGTCCTTTTTGATTTAGATAATACTTTGACTCACCGAGATCACAGCGTTCAGGCGTATACGCAGTACTTAGCCGAGTCTTATCAGTCGACGCTGGCGGAGGTAGACCTTGTACAGATTAAACGTATTATTAATCGTATAGATAATGGGGGATATCCGAAAAAAGAACTCCTTACTCATCCGAGTATTGGGGCATCTGTCGCTTATGCTCTACAAACGGAGCTGGATTGGATACATCAACCCGATTTTGATGAGCTCACACAATTTTGGTTTCAGCACTTTGGTCAGTTCGCCGTGGCGATGCCGGGAGCATTGACCTTGCTGCAGCAACTAAAACAGCAGCAGTATAAACTGGCGGTGGTGTCGAATGGTGGACATGCCACACGCCTGAATATTTTGAATGGACTAGGTTTTGCATCGTATTTTGATCAGATCATCAGCTCGGAAAGTGCAGGCATCAGTAAGCCCAAAGTTGAAATATTTCAGTACAGTTGTCGTGAGTTGGGCGTGACGGAAACCGAGTGTTTATTTATTGGTGATCATCCTGTCAATGATATTTACGGTGCGAGCCAAGCAGGGATGTCTGCTGTATTGCTTGAAGGCTTTCATACTTTAAGTGCTGAACAACAGCACAGCATTCCGAATAAAATTCAGCATTTGGATCAGGTCTTAGATTTTCTAAAATAAGGTGATTTAAACTCAAGCTTTAAGCGAAGTTTAGGGTAAAAAAAGCGGCATAAATGCCGCTTTAGATTGTGTTGTTTAGAACATGTTTTCTTCAGAGTTTGCCGAAATACGGTGAATACTTAAGTCTGCACCACGGAATTCTTCTTCTTGATCTAGGCGAATGCCCATCGTTACTTTGAGTAGACCATAAATGATGAATCCACCAGCCAATGCAATCACGATCGCGAGCAGCGTACCGATACATTGAGAGATCATTGAAATACCGCCTAAACCGCCCAACCATTTTTGTCCAAATACACCCACTGCAATACCACCGAAAGCACCACAAACACCGTGTAGTGGCCATACGCCAAGTACATCATCGACTTTGAGTTTGTTTTGAGTGTATGTAAATAGTTTGACAAAGATCAGACCTGCGATAGCGCCGATAATTAACGCACCGACAGGATGAACTACATCTGAGCCTGCACAGATTGCAACCAAACCGGCTAAGGGACCGTTATGTAAGAAACCGGGGTCATTTTTACCCATAAAGTTTGCTGCAAGCGTGCCGCCCACCATTGCCATGAGAGAGTTAATTGCAACCAGTCCTGAAATGGCATCCAAACGTTGCGCACTCATCACGTTAAAGCCAAACCAGCCGACGATTAAAATCCAAGAACCTAAGGCAAGGAATGGAATACTTGAAGGGGGGTGAGCGCTGATACGACCGTCTTTTTTATAGCGTCCATGACGTGCGCCAAGTAAAAGTACTGCAGCTAAAGCGATCCAACCGCCCATCGCATGTACCACGACCGAACCTGCAAAATCATGAAATGCTGCGCCAAATGTGCGTTCTAACCATGCTTGTAGCCCAAAATTACCATTCCATGCCATGCCTTCAAAGAATGGATAGACCAAAGCGACCAATAATAATGTGGCAATCGCTTGAGTCCGCATTTTTGCACGTTCAGCAATACCACCTGAAATAATCGCTGGAATGGCTGCGGCAAAAGTTAGCAGGAAGAAACAACGCATTAAGTTGTAGCCATGATCGGCTGCTAAAGTGTCCCCAATATGAAAAAAGTGCTGACCATAAGAGATGTAATAACCCACAAAAAAGTATGCAATTGCGGAAATAGAAAAGTCAGTCAAAATTTTACTCAGCGCATTGACCTGATTTTTATGTCGTACTGTACCCAATTCTAAAAATGCAAAGCCAGCATGCATGGCAAGAACCAAGACTGCACCAAGAAGGAGAAAGAGGAGATCTATATTTTGCATAAGGTGTTCCAGTTTAGTGCGCTAGTTCACGAAAAGAACTTCAGTATATCGAGCGAAAAAAAATGGAAAAGAGATTGGCGCTAGGGAAATTTTGATTAAAAAAACTTAAAAATACATAAGACTCGATATAAAGCAAAGACTTGCATTTAAAGCTTAAAAGTGCACCAAAAAGATGCGCATCAATATTTACAAGAGAAAATTAACTAAATGATTCTTAAATGGAAAAGGCTGAAAAGTGAATATGTTTGAAACTTATTTAATTTTATAGCGCCAAAAAGGGATTAATTCAGGGCATTGAATATTTTTTGAATTTTCATCGGAATGCGAGAAATTTGGGCATGTATTTGAGTTTACTCGCAGATATTACGGTGAGCGGTTATTATTGTGCAAATGAAATGAAAGTTGAGAAGAACACAGCTTTAAAATTTGCCTATCATTGGGTCATTTTGTTCATTGAGTTGGTTATTCTGTAGTGCAAATACATGACAAATTATTTCAAAGGGCTTTTATTAGAGTGTTGTAGCGGAAATGCGGTTTTGAGCTCTTTTAGTTCCGGTTGATGAGGAGAATACTAATTTAAGCGAGACGTTGAGTATTGATTGCCTCCGCCCAATCACAGCATCCACATCGTGGGCAAACATCTTGTGCGCCATGGATATACATAGTTTTACCGCAATGCGTACAGGCATAGAGATGATGCATTTTGATATCTCGAACCGCTTTATAGGGTTTCGGAAATAGTGGCAGTCCATAACGCACTTGTTCAGGTGGGTAAAACAAAATACTAAATTTTCCATCACTTTCTAATAAACCAACTCGAACTTGTCCAAGATGCTCCACATTTTGCTGACGCATTTCAGAGAAGAATTCATCATGTGACATTTTACCTTGTTTAATCTTTTCTAAAACCAATTCACCATCTTCAACAATGTAGAGGGCTTTGCCTTCAATTAAATCTTCAAAGGGTTGGTATTTCATCATGAGCCAAGTGATTACTCGGTATAAACCAATTACCACCGTCATCACAATGAGAGCTTGCAGGAGGGGGAGCTCCTCTTCAAACATTGGGTCGCCTGCAATAGAACCCAAAGCAAGGAGGATGGCAACTTCAAAGATGGATAACTGACGTACGCCGCGTTTGCCTGTTAGGCGTAAGAATACGATGATTAAAACGAACATAATGACGCTACGCAAAATCACTTCGGCAGCAAAAGTCCATGTGGTGTCATGGATGAATATTTGGGCTAAATCCATGTCTCATCCTTTTTTATCGTTATATGTTTTAACTTAGCAAAGCGCTAGGCAATAAAGCAGCTCAATTGTGTTAATTTTTAAGCATTATTTGAAAATGGATTTCATGCTAACGGTATTGTATGCATGAGATATTTGATGAAAAAAGTGCTTTAAAATAGCCATAAAAAAAGCACCGACGAATCGATGCTTTTGATGTGGTCTGGCAATTTTTAAAGATGCTCAGTTATTTAATATGTTCTGCAATATCCGTAAAGATTACACCTAAACCATGTGCGCCAGCATCTGGATAGCCAAGACTGCGGTCACCCACAGTGCCTGCACGTCCCATACGCGCCACGATTTCTTTGGTCTTCTCAGCGCCTTGAACCGCCGCTTTTGCACCAAGGACAAAGTTTTCTTTAAACGATTTATCGGTATGGGCAGACCAAGAGTCTGCACATGGCACTAAGGCATCAATCAGGGTTTTATCGCCAACTACTGCACCACGTCCAAATGAACGCTCTCCAGTGGTTTGAATGTCTTTGACCGCAGCTTGCAGCATCTCTGCGAAATCAGCGACAGTTAAAACTGATTTGCCTTGAATTGATTTCGCTGCCGCACGGAATGCTGAACCCCAGATTGGGCCAGACGCGCCACCACAGTGTTCCATAATGATCATTGAGCAGTTCAGCATGAATTCATCCATCTGCTGCGCTTGAATTAGACTTTGCCATTCACGTTTTAATTGCTTGAAGCCTTTCGCCACGCTCATACCGAAGTCGCCGTCACCTGCATGCGCGTCTAGTTCACAGAATGGCACTTCATTTCTAATGATGCAGGCAGACATCACATCCACTATATAGCGCATGTTTTCGATGGTGAATTGTTCATTGCTAATCACCGCATGTTCAGGCTGTGTTTCAACTTGGGTGTTCACCACAGCTTCGGTAGCAGCATTTTTAGTTGCAAAAGTTAAAGGCTGTGCTGCTGAACCATCCATTTTAAATGCAGGGGTGTTGGCTGCTGCATCGAGGTAAGTTTTCAATTCATCATCGACAGCAAGCAAGGACACAGATGCACCATTCATGTCGATACTGGTCATATAGTTGCCGACAAATGTGCGGTAAATTTTGATACCTTTACGTGCAAGGTGTTCGCATACATCATGGTTAAAGACATACAACTCTTGCAGCGGTGTGCTACCAAAGCCATTGACCAAGACTGCAACTTCTTTCATGTCTGGGCGGTCAAGGAACAGGTCATCCACGATGCGCTGTGCCATTTTTTTGGATGGCAAGATTTTTTCACGACGGATGCCGGGTTCACCGTGAATGCCGACGCCATATTCCATTTCGTCATCAGCCAAAGTAAACGTTGGCGTGCCTTTGGCTGGAACAGTACATGAGCTATAAGCAAAACCAAGGCTAATGACGTTGTCCGCAGCTTTTTGAGCAATCGCTTTTACGTCTGCAAGTTCTAAGCCTTTTGATGCTGCTGCGCCTGCAATCTTATGTACAAATACTGTGCCTGCAACACCACGACGACCGACTGTATATAGGCTGTCTTTAACCGCAATGTCATCTGCCACTTTGACATAGTCAACTTTAATGCCGTCTTCAGTTGCAAGGGCTGCGCCATTCTGGAAATTCATCATATCGCCAGAATAGTTTTTGATGATCATCAACACGCCTTTGTCGGTTGCGACGTGTTGTAAGGCTTTATAGACCTGAATTTGCGATGGAGATGCAAACACGTCCCCACATACGGCAGCGTCTAACATGCCTGTACCGACAAAGCCTGCATGGGCAGGTTCGTGACCGCTACCACCACCACTGATAAGTGCCACGTTATTGTGTTTTTCTTTACGTGAAATGATTTTGTGTGACTCGTTAAATGCGAGTTCTGGGTGGGCAAGAACAAAGCCTTTGCACATTTCAATTACGATGTTTTCTGCACCGTTCATGAGTTTTTTCATGGATGTACCAATCTGTATTTATAGGGGAGAGTTCTAAGTTTTAATTATTCAGGAATTTGAAGTTTTTTGCTGATTAAATAATGTAAAAACGGATGGTTTGGAAAGTATAGATTGAGCTTTTGAAACTTTACCTCTCCCTAACCCTTACTTTCATTTTGTTTTAAATCAAAGCTTAAAGGTTATTATAGGGGTAATATCCATTAATAAATTCATAAAGTTTTTAATTCACAATGAAAGCTCCCTCTCACTCTGGGATGAGACGCATTGCTTAGCAAGGGGGAGGAGGAATGGGTAGGTGCTAGGACGGATTGATGAGTGGTCTTTTAGCGTTTTTTGAAATTTCCTATAAAGGAATCCCAATACATCTGATTTAGTGAGATTCTCATTTTTTAAGACATGTCTATTATTTTACTAGGATAGATTATTTTTTAATTAAGTTTTTGTTGAAATGGATATCAGTCAAAAAATAATAACCAAATCTATCTGAATAATTTTCTGCATAGGTTAAACAAACTGATTGTGGTGGATTTTCCAAATATTCAAAATGGCTTCCAGTCATAGAAATTTGATCTGATTCAGGGAAACTAAGATTTTTACCATCTAACATTGTGAAATGGAAAATAATTTGTTGCCATGAGTTGCGATGACTTCCTCGCAGAATTGTTGAATGACCTGTATATGTGCCGCATTTTTTGACTTTATGTTTTGATTGCATGGCATCATTAATTTTTTGCGTACGAAAATGATCAATAATAAGTGATCCCATGTGTGCAAAGCATGACATAAAAATGATAATCCAGATTAGTGAATGTGTGTATTTCCATACAAAAACGGATCCTATTAAACACACAATACCAAAGCTTATTTCCATAATCATTTCGAGCCACCAACTATTCACAAAATTAAAAAAAGTTCATTTTATTTTTAAAGGCTAAAGGTAGGGGGCTATTATTCTAACTGATTTAATTGCTTGATTCTCTGGTCAATACGATCGGCATTGCATGATAGATTGATTAACTTAGATCCTGCACCTTGTACACTGCTAGATAGATAAGATACGAGTTCATCACAATGACTATTTTTATATAACAACCAATTCTTTTGAGAGGTTTCTAAAATTTTCTGACCTTCCTCATCCATAGTGTTATAAAGCTTTTGATAAGTTTGGTTGAGCTTGGTTTTATTAGATTTTAATTCTTTTTCATAACAGGCAATTTCATCATAAACATTACTTATCTTACATTCTGCAAAAGCAAAAGATGAAATAAAAGGTAAAACTAAAAGTAAGAATATTTTTTCATTTTATAAAATTCGTTTATGTGTTTTTAAGATTTTTGATTATAAATAAAAAACCCCCTCACACGAGGGGATTTTTTCAAACTAATTATTGAACTGAATCATCCAAATTCGGTGCTAACCAACGTTTCGCTTCATCCAGTGTCCAACCTTTACGCTGCGCATAATCTTCAAGCTGATCGCCTGCGATTTTACCCACGTTAAAGTATTGGCTTTCAGGGTTTGCATAGTAGAAACCGCTGACAGATGAAGGCGGCCACATTGCAAAACTAGAAGTCAATTGCGTACCAATCTTGTCGGTAGAACCTAACCAGTCAAACAATGGCGCTTTTTCAGAATGCTCAGGACAAGCAGGGTAGCCCGGTGCAGGACGGATGCCCACATACTTCTCTTTAATCAATTCTTCATTGCTTAAGGTTTCAGACGCTTGGTTACCCCAGAACTCTTTACGGATGCGCTCATGCAAATGCTCCGCAAACGCTTCCGCAAAACGGTCACCTAAAGATTGTGCAAGAATTGCAGAGTAGTCATCGCCTTTAGCTTTGTACTCATTGGCCATTTCTTCTGCACCAAAGATCGATACAGTGAAACCGCCCAAGTAGTCTTCTGCGACACCTTTAGGCGCAATAAAGTCCGCTAATGACAAGTTTGGTTTACCTGTCACTTTATCAGACTGTTGACGAATGTGATGGAAGGTATGCGTAACCGATTGACCATCTTCGCTATACACTTCAACCGAATCCGCTGCAGAACGGTTAGCAGGGTAAATACCAAACACAGCACGAGCATCAAAACGTTTGTTGTCGATGATGTCTTTTAGCATGGTCTGCGCTTGTTCATACAAGTCAGTGGCAGCTTCACCCACCACTTCATCAGTCAGAATCGCAGGGAATTTACCCGCCAAGCTCCAAGAAATAAAGAATGGTGTCCAGTCGAAGTATTCAACCAACGTTTCCAATGGATAATTGGTCAGCGTTTGCGTACCAATAAAGTTTGGTTTCACAGGCGCATTGGCTGCAAAATCAATTTTCAAACCATTTTCAATTGATTCAGCATAAGTCAGCTTGGCTGCTTTTGGCTGTTTGTTGGCAATACGCTCACGGACTTTTTCATATTCAGCACGTGTGTCTTCAACAAATTTAGGCTTCATTTCTTTAGAAAGTAAAGTTGTTGCTACACCCACCGCACGCGATGCATCGGCAACATAAATGACTGCATCATTTGAATATTGCGGATCAATTTTCACTGCCGTATGCGCTTTAGAAGTGGTTGCACCGCCAATCATCAATGGAACATTAAAGCCTTTGCGCTGCATTTCTTTCGCAACAAAAACCATTTCATCCAGTGACGGCGTAATCAGGCCAGATAGACCAATAATGTCGACTTTCTCATCAATGGCAGTTTGCAGAATCTTCTCGCAAGGCACCATCACGCCAAGGTCGATGATGTCATAGCCGTTACAGCCCAACACCACGCCCACGATATTTTTACCGATGTCGTGCACGTCGCCCTTCACCGTTGCCATTAGGACTTTACCCTTAGATTGGCCAGCTGTTTTTTCCGCTTCAATGAACGGATTCAGCCAAGCTACAGCCTGTTTCATGACACGTGCAGATTTCACGACTTGCGGCAGGAACATTTTGCCCGAACCGAACAAATCGCCCACCACGTTCATGCCGTCCATCAGCGGGCCTTCAATCACATCTAAAGGACGAGCTGATTTTAAACGCGCTTCTTCAGTATCTTCATCAATGAACGTTGTGATACCTTTCACCAAAGCATGCTCAAGACGTTTTTCAACTGGAAGCTCACGCCATTCCAAGTTTTCCACTTGTTTTTGCGCAGCACCTTGACCACGGTATTTTTCAGCAACTTCAAGCAGCTTTTCTGTAGCTTCTTGATGGCTTTCACCTTGGTTTTGGTTCAAGATCACATCTTCAACCGCAGCTTTCAGTTCAGCATCAATTTCATCATAAATCGCCATTTGACCTGCGTTGACGATACCCATAGTCATGCCTTGCTGAATGGCATGGTATAAGAACACTGAGTGAATCGCTTCACGTACAGGCTCGTTACCGCGGAAAGAGAACGATACGTTAGACACACCGCCAGAAATCATGGCATGCGGCAAGTTTTGCTTAATCCAGCCAGTCGCTTCAATGAAGTCCACAGCATAGTTGTTGTGTTCTTCGATACCTGTTGCCACTGCAAACACGTTCGGGTCAAAAATGATGTCTTCAGCAGGGAAGCCAACTTCATTCACTAACACGTCATAAGAGCGCTTACAGATTTCTTTTTTACGTGCAGCTGTATCGGCCTGACCATTTTCGTCAAAGGCCATCACAATCACGGCAGCCCCATACTGACGGCACAAACGCGCTTTTGCAACGAACTCGTCATAGCCTTCTTTTAAGGAAATCGAGTTAACAACCGCTTTACCTTGTACACATTTTAAGCCCGCTTCAATGATTTCCCATTTAGATGAGTCAATCATGATCGGCACACGTGAAATTTCAGGTTCAGAGGCTACAAGATTTAGGAAGTGCACCATTGCGCCTTCTGAATCCAGCATGCCTTCATCCATGTTGATGTCGATAATCTGAGCACCGGCTTCAACTTGCTGCTGTGCAACTTCTAAAGCTTCGGCAAAGTTTTCTTCACGGATTAAGCGTAAGAATTTTTTAGAACCTGTTACGTTGGTACGTTCACCCACGTTCACAAAAAGTGATTCTTCAGTGATGTTAAATGGCTCTAAACCACTTAAACGACACGCAGGTTTAGTCTCTGGCACTTGGCGCGGGGCAATGTCTTTTACGGCATTGGCAATAGCACGGATGTGATCCGGCGTTGTACCGCAGCAGCCGCCGGTAATGTTAATCAAGCCACTTTCTGCAAATTCTTTAATAAAGGCAGCGGTTTGTTCAGGGGTTTCATCATAACCGCCGAAGGCATTTGGTAAGCCAGCGTTCGGATGCGCCGAAACAAAAGTATCGGCAACGTCAGCAATGGTTTTGACGTGCGGACGCATGGCATCTGCACCTAGGGCACAGTTAAAGCCAATCGACAATAAGTCACCATGACGCACAGAGTTCCAGAACGCTTCAGCAGTTTGGCCAGTTAAAGTTCGGCCAGAGGCATCGGTAATGGTGCCTGAAATCATCAATGGCAATTCGTAGCCAATTTGGTTGAAGACTTCTTTCACTGCAAAAATGGCAGCTTTACAGTTTAAGGTATCGAATACAGTTTCAATGAGCAGAATGTCCGCACCGCCTTCAATCAGGGCATGCGCAGCTTCAATATAGTTTTCTTTTAGCTCATCAAAAGTGATGTTACGGAATGCTGGGTCATTTACATTTGGCGAGATCGAGCAAGTGCGTGAAGTCGGCCCAAGCACACCTGCAACAAAACGCGGTTTTTCAGGCGTAGAGTATTTTTCACAAGCGGCTTTAGCAATACGCGCTGCTTCACGGTTGATCTCTGATACCAAATCTTCCATGTGGTAGTCAGACATTGAAACTTTAGTGCCGTTAAAGCTGTTGGTTTCAATAATGTCTGCGCCAGCATCGAGGTAGGCTTCATGAATGCCTTGGATAATTTGCGGCTGCGTCAACACCAATAGGTCATTATTGCCTTTGAGGTCAGATGCCCAATCTGCAAAACGCTCACCACGGTAGTCAGCTTCTTCGAGTTTATGACGCTGAATCATGGTGCCCATTGCACCGTCGATAATCAGAATCCGTTGAGCGAGCAGCTCTTTTAGGGTGGCAAGCGTGGACATAAATAACCCCAATCCGATGGAATATAAAATCGGCAAATATATTAACAGAATTCATTGCAGTTTTATTGATATTCAACCATCTTTACAGCGCGCAATTATTAGCTTGTTGAATTAATGAGCAATATTGCAACTTGTTAATTTCATATACCAATTTCATATAAATGTATGGAAAGCTTCATGAATTTGTCATATTGCTCAGGCAAGCTTGAAAAACAAACAGTAGGGCTATGCAATATGAAAAAAAAGATGACAGATGAAATATAAGTTGAAACATTGGGTTTCAAAGAAATTAAAGTTTGAATATGAAGCTTAAACAACTGATTTACTTTATGAAAGTAGAGTATAAAAGTCGGTTTTTAACACTTTAAAAAAACAAATAAAGCATGAAAAATTGCTTTATATGACACCGCTTTGTCATATAATTGTCATAATTAAATTGAACAATATGGGGATTTTAAAATCCTCTATTCCTGCCTGCATGAATTCTAAACAAACTCCCGTAGATTCAGCGCACACGTCGACTACTCAAAAGTCTACGAATGTTCATGTGCCTACACCGAAATTCTTTATGCCGGTATTTTTAACGGTGATTATTTCAACGTTGATTTATATTGGTTTTCAGGTGACTGCCGATTTAGCGCATGTTCCGCCTTTAAGTCTTTATTCAATGATTTTATTGGGCACAGCCTTATTCATCGCACTTGGCTTTGAATTTGTAAATGGCTTCCATGACACTGCAAATGCAGTAGCAACAGTGATTTATACCAACGCCTTGTCAGCACCGGTTGCGGTAATGTGGGCGGGTTTCTGTAATTTTCTAGGTGTAATGGTTGCCAGTGGTGCAGTTGCTTACGGCATTATTGCTTTATTACCTGTTGAATTGATTATGAACGTTGGTTCAGGTGCAGGTTTTGCCATGGTTTTCGCTATGCTGATTGCAGCGATTTTGTGGAATTTAGGGACTTGGTTCTTAGGCATCCCGGCGTCTAGTTCGCATACTTTGATTGGTTCTATTCTTGGCGTTGGCATCATGAACTACCTGTTAAATGCAGGCGGTGGTGCGAGCGGTGTAGATATGGAGCAGGTGCTTAAAGTCGGTAAGGCGTTATTGTTCTCGCCACTGATTGGTTTTGCATTTGCGGCTCTCGTTTTCTTATTGGTCAAGCGTATTTTCCGCAAACAGCTAGAATTGTTTCAGCCACCAGAAGGCAATAAGCCGCCACCACCACTGATTCGTGCAATTTTGATCTTTACCTGTACAGGTGTAAGTTTTGCGCACGGTTCAAATGATGGTCAAAAAGGTATGGGGCTGATCATGCTGATTTTGATCGGATGTGTGCCATTGGCTTATTCATTGAATAAGAACTTAGATAATCAACATATTCAATCTTTCCATCAGTTATCTGCTCAAACTGCGACTGCGATCTACGCAGAGCATAATGACATTCCTGATGCACAAGCGCGTGATGTACTCACCAAATACATTCAAACCAAAGAAGTCAGCCCAGAAGTTGTGCCAGCTTTAGCAAGTTTGACCGATCATTTAGGTGAGCGTGTTGCACAGTATGGCGACTTAAAAGATATTCCTGAACAAGAAGTATCTTCGATTCGTAATGACATGTACCTCAGTACCACTGCTTTTAAACGTCTAGATAAAGCTGAACAACTACCAGCAATGGCAGAAGCTGAACAAAAGACAGTGAAAGAATATCGTAGTCACTTAGATTCGTTCTTGCAGTACATTCCAACATGGGTAAAAGTCGCTGTTGCATTGGCACTAGGTCTTGGAACCATGGTGGGTTGGAAACGTATTGTTGTGACTGTCGGTGAACGTATTGGTAAAAACCACATGACTTATGGTCAGGGTATGTCTGCCGAGCTTGTTGCAATGTCAACGATTGCTGCTGCAGATGGTTTTGGTATGCCAGTATCGACGACACACGTACTTAACTCTGCGGTTGCAGGTACTATGGTCGCGAATAAATCGGGTCTAAACTTTGCAACAGTGAAAACCATTCTATCGGCTTGGGTCTTCACTTTACCTGCAACGATCTGTCTATCAGGCTGCTTGTACTGGTTATTCTTGAAAGTCTTCTAAGCAACTCAAATTCTAGGTATAAAAAAACGCTGCTTCGGCAGCGTTTTTTTATGGCTTTATCTCAGACATCACCGATTTGAATGTGATGACTGAGCTGAATTGGAATAGTCAAAGTAGCAAGTTGAAGCTTTGAAAAGTTCGGTAATGATTTAGCCCAATGGCAATTACGCTTTCTTGAACAGACCCAATACTTTTTTCACGGGCAGTTTTTCTTCAGCAAAACCATACAGCGCTGCAAAAGGTAAGGCGGTACGCGCCAAATAAGCCACACGCCACAAGCCACCATGGTTGGCACCATGCATCATGAGTTCTAATGGATGGTCTAGTGCTGTTTCAGGGTTAGCAACTGATTGAGGATTTCTCAAGTCGTGAATCCATAAAGCAGCCATGAGTGCATTAGTGGTTTCAGGTTGGAAGGATTCCACATCAAATAAACTCGCACCATTAAATGCGGCCTTTAATAATGGATTCTTCGTCACTGAGCGAGTTGTGGTGGATGGCGCAATATTGATACTAACCCGCTGACCATTTTGACGTGCCACAGTTGCACGCCATTGTTGAATACGTTTTGCAAGTGCGTAGTTAGGACCTTGTTCCACCACCAAACAGTCAGCGATACCATAGGATTTTCCATTGTCTGCTGTGGTGGTTTGCTCATTATTTTGCTTAAAGAAATGCTGACCTGTGACTTTCGCAATGCTTTGCGTCAAAAGCTTTTGTGCAGACGCACGGTTTTGGAATTTGGCTTGCGCTGCCGTAACAATCTCTTCTGGCACCGCATAGACATCGGTCGGAGTACACATAAACATCAAGCTGGTGTCGGCTTTTTGCTGGCTGACATAGGCCATGATGCTGTCCATGGCCATTGCAACACGAACATGCTTTTCACCATCTAAATAGGCAATTGCAGCTAGATCTAGTTGATGTTCACTTTGTGCAAGCCATTGTGCAATTTCAGGAATGTGTGTCAGTAAATTGGCACCCAATTTGTGTTTTAGTTCTTGAATGGGTGTGTCTTCATGCACAGCGTCGAGACTTGGCGCATATAAAGTGGCATTACCGGCCTGAACCGTGCTTAAGATTCGATCCCAAACACGTTCATTATTCAGGTCGATTGCCACAATATTGGCTTTCCATTTTGCTAACCACGTCAGGGGGCCAGCTTCGGAGGCAGCACCAAAAAGCACCATAGTCCGATCTGACAAATCGAACCATTCTGGGTGTGCAATGGCTTCACGTAATGCGTCTGCATGACTGGCTTCAATGATGCCAGCATCTTGCCATTTTTGAATCTGAGCCAGTAAAGCCTCACCTTGCAGTTTTTGGCCATGATAGGGCACATACCACTCAGGCGCTGCGTCACTTTCACCTTTTAACTTCACGGTATGCAGCGGATGTGCAGTTAAAGCCACTGCATCTTTGAGCGTATGCTTTTCTTGATCACGATAAAATTCAAAGACGTGATGCGCTTTATTTAAACCTTGCTCAGCAATGTTGATCGCTGCTTCAGATGATTGAATCCCTTGTTCAACCAAGGCTTTAAAATATTCAGGATATTTTTTACGCCAGTTTTTTTCTTGTTTTGCACGTACAGAAGACTGATGGTCAACTGCAGCTAAGGCTTCAGCGATAATTTCACGACCGGTTTTAGATGTACTCGGCTTTTGGTTTGAAGCCGAAATGGGAAATTGAAGACCTTCAGTTGAACTCGACATGCAAAATATCTCAGCTAATTTTGTCATTAATATACAGATGTATACATTATCTATGCCAAATTAAAAAACAGGGTGGCATAAAATGCCAGATTTATATGATTTGTCATGTGCTTTTGTGAACTTTCGTAGAATATACAGCTTCAAATTTTACTGACGGAATTGAAAAAGCCTTCGGTTTGAAGGCTTAAAAGAAGAGGGCATTAAATCAATAACGGCAAATCAACAACGGCCTTTTTTAGCCTGTCCGGGCGGGCAAAAGTCGCCATGGCGATCTGGGTAATTATAAGCATAGTGATTACGATCTGGGTCGACCACGATACTGCCTTCACGAGTGTGAACGGCACAAGCACTCAACACGCAGGTCAACAGCAAACTTGAGAACATCAGGACTATTTTCATTGGAATTTTCCTTTTTTATTCTGTGTCATTTCAGTTTAAATCAGGGCAAGGGTAGATAGCGTTTCAATCTGCTGTGAAATTGTATAGCTCGATATTCAAAGTGCGGTGCTGTAAATGTGGGAAATTGGCTAAAGAAAAAAATTAAAGGACATTTCGATTTAACGCAGCACAATAAAAAAGCCTAAACTGAAACGGTTTAGGCTGTCATTTTACTGGTTAAATCAGACTGATTTTTTAGACTTAACGTTAGAAAGGAACGTTTAATAACTGACTTAAGAAATGTGGAATGAGCTTCGGTTCAAGAATAATCGTCATGATTACACCATACGCTGCGCCCCAAAGGTGTGCGCTGTGGTTAATGTTGCTGTTGCCACGTTTACCTGACCAGATACTATAAGCCACATAAAGCACGGCAAAAATAATTGCAGGAACAGGAATAAAGAATACAAAAATCAGTTTCCACGGTTCAAACAAGATATACGCAAAAAGTACCGCAGATACCGCCCCAGAAGCCCCTAAACTTGCCCAATGGGTATCATGCTTATGTTTTAAATAACTCGGAATAATCGCAGCGATCAAACCGCCTAAATAAAACAATACAAAGCCCATGTCGAAGAAATATTGGCGATAAAAACTTTCAATCACGCTACCAAAGAAAAATAAGGTAATCATGTTGAACAATAGGTGCGCGCCATCTGCATGAATAAAACCATGGCTAATAAATCGGTCATATTCGCCACGACTGAGGGCTGGCGGCCAAAATAACAAACGATTCATCACTTTCTGATTTGAAAATGCAATCAGTGAAATCACCACCGTAATCAGGATAATGGTCACGGTGTGGTTAAAGGGTAGGCCCAACATATATGACTATTCTACTTGTTAAAATTTATGCTCAATAATGCCATTAAATCTGCCTAAAGCGTGAACTTTCAGAATAATTCCGACAATTTTAGTTGATTTTTTTCTAATGCCCCGCATCTTAAGTTAAAATAGCGACTTCAGCTTGAGGAAATATTGTAATGTCGACTGAGAACAACAGCACAGCAGTTGCTGAAGAAATTCCAAACCTATTGATCACTCCAAATGCCCAAGAGTATTTGAAAGATCTTTTGGATAAACAAAATACACCGGGCATTGGTGTACGTGTTTTTGTGGAAAATCCGGGTACGCCACGTGCTGAATGTTGTATGGCTTACAGTGCACCAGAAGAAGTTGTGCCTACAGACTATAAACAAGACTATCCAGATTTCCCTGCATTTATTGACACACCGTCTATTCCATATCTTTTGGATGCGGTAATTGACTATAACAAAGACCGTTTTGGTGGTCAGTTAACTTTCCGTGCACCAAACTCAAAAGTGCCACGTGTGGGTCCAGATGCCTCTGTAGAAGAGCGAATCACTTATGTTCTACAGTCAGAAATTAATCCTGGCCTTGCCGGTCATGGTGGTAACTGTGCATTGGTAGAAGTGGTTGAAGATGCAGAGCATGGTTTAACTGCAGTGCTTAAATTCGGTGGTGGTTGCCAAGGTTGTTCTTCAATCGATTTAACCTTGAAACAAGGTGTTGAAACAACATTGAAGCAGCATGTACCTGAATTAATGCGCGTTGTTGACCAAACGGATCACAGTAATACTGAAGGTGCTTATTTCAAATAAGTTCAGTATTGTTATAAAAAAGCCGCAATGATGCGGCTTTTTTATTGTCTAAATCAAATAAAACGAAGATTTTTAAATGGTTTCTGAGGTTTTTACAGTGAGATGATAAGCGATATCACAAATATAAATGAGAACGATTATTAAAATTAATTGCAATATCGTTTGTGTTGGTTACAATGTGCAACACATTATTCTAGATTTCTCCATAAATACGTTCATTTGGAAGCACTCAATGACCAAACAACTATTAAAATCAACGCTTACACTTTCAATACTCTGTGCATTGGTAAGTTTGTCGCATGCAGAAGATGTGCAAACTGAAGCAACAGACGAATCCGTAACGAAGATGGAAACCATTGTTGTTACTGCAGCAGAACAAGTTAAACAATCATTAGGTGCTTCAAAAATTACGGCAGAAGATTTAGAAAAAATGCCGGTTGTGAATGATATTTCAGAGTATGTGCGCCGTATGCCGGGTGTGAATTTGACTGGTAACAGTGCCACAGGCCAACGTGGTAATAACCGTCAGATTGATATCCGTGGTATGGGGCCTGAAAACACGTTGATCTTAATTGATGGCAAGCCAGTAAATTCGAGAAACTCAGTACGTTATGGCTGGCGCGGTGAGCGTGATACACGTGGTGATTCGAACTGGGTACCTGCAGATGCTATTGAATCAATTGAAGTGCTGCGTGGTCCAGCTGCAGCGCGTTATGGTTCAGGTGCGATGGGTGGTGTGGTCAATATTAAAACCAAGAAAGTGACCAACGACGTGCATGGCTCTGTGGAGGTTTTTACCAATCAGCCTGAAGATGCTAAAGAGGGCGCAAGTCACCGTGAAAGCTTTAACTTAAGCGGCCCAATTCTCAAAGATGTCCTTTCATATCGTTTCTACGGTAGTTATAACAAAACCGATTCAGATGCTGCGGATATTAATGCTTTAATGAACAATGGCGCGCGTATGGCGGGTCGAGAAGGCGTAGAGAATAAAGATATTGCTGGGCGCTTGGCTTGGCAGTTGAATGATCAACAAGTCTTGATGTTTGATGCAAGTGTTGGCCGCCAAGGCAACCGTTTTGCAGGCGACAGTCAAAACAGTGTATTTGATCCAGCCGATCCAAACAAAGCACCAATTTTATCGGCTTTAATCGGTGAAGAAACCAATACCATTTATCGTGATAGTTTTGCATTAACCCATGAAGGTACGTGGGGTTGGGGTGACAGTAAACTCATAGCGCAATATGACAAAACCAAAAATAAGCGCTTACCTGAAGGTACAGGCGGTAGTACAGAGGGACAGATTAATAATCTTGAAAATAAACAAACGTCACATCTAGAAACCGTTCGTCTTAATGCAGAAACCAATCTGCCGTTCCAATGGTATGTTCCACAGGTATTAACTTTAGGCGCTGAGTGGGTCGAAGATGACTTTACCGATACGGTTAATACACAAGCTGGCGCAGGCGGTTTTGGTGATGTGCTGACTTCAGGTGACCGTTCACACATGGATTCACGGATTGCGTCGGCCTATATTGAAAACAATATGAATTTGGGCGAGAGCACCGATGTCGTTTTGGCACTACGCTATGATAATCATAGTAAATCGGGTGATAGCTGGAGTCCAAGTCTCAATATTACGCAAAAGCTTGGCGACTATTGGACATTAAAAGGTGGTGTGGCTAAGGCGTATAAAGCACCTAATATGTACCAAAATGCGGAAGGTTATCTGTTAAGTACTCGCGGTAATGGCTGTCCGATTGGGCTGAGCCAATGTCTATTACAAGGTAATGGCGATCTCAAACCTGAAACTTCAGTGAATAAAGAATTAGGTGTACAGTTTGAAAAAGACATCGTAAATGCAAGCTTTGCATGGTTCCGTAATGATTATAAAAATAAGATCGTTGCAGGGGATACACGTCTAGAAGAACTAGAAGTAAATGGAACAACATATAATGTACTGCGTTGGATGAATACGCCAGAAGCCTTGGTGGAAGGTGTTGAAGGAAGTATTTCTTTGGACTGGGGTGATATCACGTGGACCAATAACGTCACCTATATGATCAACTCTGAAGATAAACGTACTGGCAATCCACTTTCAGTGATTCCAAATTACACCATAAACTCTATTTTGAACTACAACATCACGGATCGATTAGACAGTAACTTTGTCTATACCCAATATGGTCGTCAAAAACCACGTCAATATGCAGAAACTAGTCTTGAAAGCAAAAATGGCTTGGCGATGGATAGCGTGAAAAGTTATGGCATTGCAGGCATTAACTTTGGTTATAAATTTAATGCGGCTTTAAGTGCTCGTATCGGTGTGAATAACCTATTTGATGAGCAAAAACTGCGTGATAAAACGGTCAACCAAACATATAACGAGCCGGGTCGAGCTTACTATGCAAGTTTGAAATACCAGTTCTAAGTATGTCCAAAAAAAAGCCGCTTCACGCGGCTTTTTTTATGCTTGGATATTTAAAATTTTCAGTGCTTCACTTGAGTAGTAGAATTGTTCTAAATAGAGACGTGAACGCTCACGCAAATAACCCGACTCAATCATTTGTTGAACGATAGGATTGAGTAAGTTTTGAAGTTCATGCTGAATCAGTGCTTCATCAATATTTAAATCACGTAGCAATAAATCAAAAGGGCGTTCTGCATTGCGCACGTACCAAGCGTATACGCCATCATGCACTTGCTGTTTCATATACTCAGACTGTCGCATAAAGTCCCAAATTTCATGACCCATGGCAACTGTTTGCGGCAAGTCCTGAACTTCAACATAGTTCTTTAATACTGAAACTGGCAGCGCTTTAATTTTATGCCACAAATTGGCTTGAAAATGGTACAGCTTATGATCATCAAAGTGCTGATTTAACACGGTTTCACTCATTTGACTGAGCTTTAAAATATTCTTTTGTAAGTATTTGCTGACTGCATTATCTAAATTGGTATCAGTGACATTTTCCAGTACCGATTTCCCCATTTTCATAAATCGTGAAACACCGGGGACAGATTTCGCAATAACTGAGTTGTCTAAATAATCTTGTATCGCATGTTGAATCAACTGACTGATCATGGCTGAAAATGCAGGATTGTTGACCATGGTATGAATTAAACGTTGACGATGTCCCTGTTTACTCGCCACATACTGTGCAATTTTATCAATGGTCAACACAGGAATGATTTCGGCAATCGTGGTGCTGTCATTTGCAGGATGAATCAGTGCAAATTTGATATGTTCAGCAATTTGCTCAATCAGAAATTGACTTGCAGGGGTATTTAAAATTTGTTTCTGCAACAAGGCATTGATTTGATCAAAACTCCAAATCTGCTGCAAAGATTGTTTACGAAACCATTGATAAAAATGGGTGAATTCAGTGGCTACGGTATCATTGTGTGAAAAGCTCTGATCTAAAAAGTTCAGTTGAGCGTCAATCAACTGCTCAATCATCGGGTTTTTCTGCATACTTTCCCTGAAGCCCCAGTGATGGGTATCTAAAAATGGCGAATGCTCAGTTTAACTGAATCAGTTTATCTACCAAAGGATTTTTAAACTTTTGACTTTTCGCAAGGAAAGGTAAGTAATGGTCTGCAACTTGTTGTTCGGCTTCTAAGATTGGCATATGACCGACGTTATTTAAAATCACTGGGGTTTCTGCACGTTTCAGTAAAGACTTGAGTTCCCCAGCCACTTCCACATTAAAGATTTTATCTTGTTTGCCCCAAAGGATCAGGGTCGGGGCTTCCACTGTTCGTGTTAAACGAGCAAAAGTTTCAGGGGTGTAGATTCGATTGAGCGTGACGACTTGATCGATCATTTTACTGGTGAAGGGCGCACGCGCAATTAAGATATTTTCCTGCGCTTCTTTGAGCTGTGTTGGAACATTTGGCGGATTTTGCATCAGTTTATGCATGACATCATCTAAATCACCCGGTTTTGAAACGATTAAATTTTTAAGTTTATACGGGTCACGGGTATAACTGGTATTGGCTTGTTTATAAATGCCCGCGCTGTTGAGTAAAAATAAACTTTGGGTATCAAAAGGATATTGAGAGGCATATACCGTGGCAATGGAACCACCCAATGAGTGACCTGCAACATTCAGTTTATCTTCAATATCTATTTTAAGGACAAACTGGCGTAGTTGTTCCGTGACATTCGGGACAGAGACATCAAAATCGACAGGGACATGGGTATCGCCATTGGCCGGAAGGTCAGGGATGATCACGTGATAGTTCGGTGTTAAATAATGCGCAACACGGTTCCAATTATCACGTGTGCCGCCTAAACCATGAATGAGCAAGATGGTCGGTTTAGAGCGTTGACCACCTTCGCTATAACTCCAATTCACATTCCCGACTTGAACACTGTGTGTGACTAAACCAGCCGCTTTACGTTCTTGGCTCAAATAATTTTGCACGATAGAGGGTACGGCCAGGTTTTTGCTGATGGGAGACGGATTTGCAGCCAAAGCATGGTTGGCAGTAAACGTCATACAGCAAATTGTTGCTAGCTTGAAAAAGCCAAAAACGCGTGAATGATGTCCTTTCATTGACGTTTACCCCAGTTAAATCGAATCGATATATTTTTTAGATCATTTATATGACTATTATCAGAATGGGCTGAAATAGCAAAAGCGTATATTTATGAAATATATTGTAAATTAAAAATGACCTTTGTCATCCATTGCTTTTTTGACGTGGTTAAACTTGCGTTTTAATAATGTGAACCATTACAGAAAAAATATTTTTTTTTGATGAATGTAGACTAGCATTTTCTATCAAGTAGCATCGTCTTAGAAAAAATTCATAGCAATTGTTTTTGCAAGTGACAATCGATTCGACTGGGATTAAAATATTGCAACTTCGGATAAGGGTAATTAGAACATGCTAGCAGCAGCAGAAGCTTTAGATCGTTTAAAGAAAGGGAATCAACGTTTTGTAAACGGTGAAACGAATCACCCGAAGCTTTTGACGCATCAACAACGTGCTGAAATGGCCGAAAGCCAAGAACCTTTTGCGATTATTTTAGGGTGTTCAGACTCACGTGTTCCTGCTGAAATGGTATTTGACCAAGGCTTAGGCGATTTATTCGTGATTCGTGTTGCAGGTAATATTGTGGCACCGTCTCAAGTCGGTAGCGTGGAATTTGCAGCAGAAAGCTTCGGTTGTCCTGTTGTAATTGTATTGGGCCATACACACTGTGGCGCGATTCATTCTACGATTGAAGCTTTAACTAACCCTGCGACACCACCATCAGCTAACTTGATGTCGATTGTGAATCGCGTTCGTCCATCTGTAGAAATACTTATGCAAACTGAATTGAAAGATGATCTTGAAAAACTTTCAATGCATGCAGTACGTTCAAACGTTTTTGCATCAGTGAATCAACTTCGTCATGGTTCAGCAGTCCTCGAAAACTTAATTGCGCAAGGCAAATTAAAAGTGGTAGGCGCTGAGTATTCACTTGAAACAGGTGAAGTGAGCTTCTACGATTTCTAAGCAAACTACAGTAAATACAAGATATTAAAAAAGGCGCTCACATGAAGCGCCTTTTTTAATGAATCGATTTTCACCAACTAAATTTATAAACTTGCTTTGATCAATGGATAAGCATTGTTCAGCAAAATTGTTTGCGCTTTGGCATTCGGGTGAATCTGATCTTGTTGCATTAAGTTTTTATGTCCCGCAACCCCTTGCATAAAGAAAGGCAATAATTTGACTTTGTACTGTTGGCTCAACACTTGATAGTTATTTTCAAAAGCTTGGCTATATGCCTTGCCATAATTCGGTGGAATTTTCATTCCAAATAAAATGACTTTCGATTTGGCCTGTTGGCTTTTTTGAATCAGCTGCGCTAAGTTTTTTTGAATTTGTGCAGGGGGCTGTCCGCGTAAACCATCATTACCACCTAACTCAATCACCACAAGGTCTGGACGATGGGTCTGCAATAGTTTGGGGAGTCGCGCTAAAGCACCACTGGTGGTTTCACCGCTGACACTTGCATTGACCACTTTATGTTGTTTCGGATACTGTTGGTCTAGACGTTTTTGTAATAAGTGGACCCAACCTTGCTGCACTGCAACACCGTAACCTGCACTTAAGCTATCGCCCAAAATCATAATGGTTTTGGCAGAGAGCAGCATCGGGCAGAACATCAGTGCAATAGCCAGCAAGTAACTCAATAGACGATTATTTTGAATGCGATTTTGCATATAGGGAAGATATGACCCAACTCACGACAGATGTTGACATCATGCCACAGGCGATTATTTCTGCACAGCAATTGACACAAAAGATACAACTTCCACAAAAACAGTTATCGATCTTCGAACAACTCGATCTTGAAATCTTTGCAGGGGAACAAGTTGCGATTACTGGTCGTTCTGGTTCAGGTAAATCCACCTTGTTGGGTATTTTGGCGACCTTAGATCAGGCTAGTTCGGGACAATTACGGGTCTGTGGTCAAGACATTCATCTATTAAATGAAGAACAGCGTGCTCAAGTCCGTTTGGCTCATATTGGATTTGTCTTTCAGTCTTTCCAGTTGTTGCCACATTTAACGGCACTGGAAAATGTCATGCTGCCGCTACGGCTAAAAGCAAATTTTCAGGTCAAAGCCGCCGAAGAAAAAGCATTAAAACTGTTAGCAAAGGTCGGACTAGAACGCCAAGCGCATCAAGCTCCCAAAGTTTTATCCGGTGGTGAGCAGCAACGGGTTGCGATTGCCCGTGCTTTGGTGAGTGAACCCGATCTGATCTTTGCAGATGAACCGACAGGTAATTTAGACAGTGCAACGGCACAGGAAATTGAACAATTGTTATTTCAGTTAAATCGTGAAATGGGAACCACATTGGTATTGGTGACACATGATGCCGATTTGGCCCGTCAATGTCAGCGCCATTTTGAATTGGTCAATGGTCAATTGATTGAGCATCGAACAGGAGATGCTGCATGAATCTTTTGGCACTGTTTCGACCACTCTTACAGCTGAGTTTTAAAACCACGGGTGTGTATTTATTATTGATCGCACTAACCTTGGCGATCAGTGCCACCACGGCTTTAAAGTTTAGTAATGTACAAATTCAAAATGCTGTAGCGCTACAAGCTGCTGAAATGTTGGCAGCAGATTTGGTGCTGACAGGCAATGAACCAATTCCACAAGAGTGGCGACAACAAGCCAAAGCACAGCAATTAAAACAATCGAATGTCACGCTATTTAGCAGCATGGCGCACACTGATCAGCAATTTGTCATGGTCAATGTCAAAGCCGTTGATGCTGCATTTCCACTAAGAGGTGAACTCGAAACAGAACCAAAACTAAACCGTTCCATACAAGCAGGTGAGGTCTGGTTAAGTCCTCGTGCCATGGATTTATTGGGTGTAAAGGTTGGAGATCAGATCAATATTGCTGATGCTGCTTTTCAAGTCAGTGCCAAAATCATCCATGACACCAATCAGGAACTCGGTTTCAGTGGTTTTTCACCGACAGTTATGATTGCGCAGTCTGAGGTGGCGAGAACCAATGCCATCCAAGTCGGGAGTCGGATTGAATATCGCCTGTTAATGGCAGGAGATGCACAAAATACCCAGCGCTTTGAAAAACTCTATAAGCAGAAATTTGGTGATCAAAGCGAAGACAGTGCTGCTAAATCAAATAATGCTCAGGTTCAAGATGCAGCTCAAAGCAGTTTAAAACTGAGAAATGCCAGTGAAGGCAATACTCGCTTAATGAAGCCGATTGCCAATCTTGAAACGTTTTTACAACTGGCGAATATTTTAACCATTCTACTTTGTGGTATCGCCATCGCATTAACCAGTCAGCGCTATGTCCAACAAAATCAGGATGCCATTGCACTGATGCGCTGTATTGGATCGACCAAACAGCAAATATTAAGTGCTTATCTGGCTTTACTGTTGGTTGTACTCGGACTATCAATCCTGTTTGGAAGTTTGATTGGTCTGGGATTGGGTTATGGGTTATTGCAACTGATGCTACAGCTGATTCCTAATTTACAATTAGAGTTTTCAGCCCTTTCCATGCTACTTGGTCCGCTTCCAATTGCAATATTCACCAGTGCGATTGTGTTATTAGGATTTGTTCTTCCGAGTCTTTGGCAATTATTAGGGACGCCGCCAGCACGGGTGATACGACAACAAGAGCGTTCTGTACGTTCCATACTTTGGATGCTCAGTTTCGGCACGCTCAGTTTGGTGGTGTTTTGTGTGGTATTAACTGAAAATTTACAACTCACCCTGTGGCTGATTTGCGCCATCATCTTTCTGTGTGTTGGCCTATATATGATGGTCTGGCTCAGTTTAAAGGCTTTGAAAAGTTGGGGGACGAAAATCTCAGCATATATACGTACACCGTATCAAACGGCATTTCAAATTACTGCATTGGCATTAGGGCTAAGTCTGATCACGGTTTTAGCGGTATTGCGCACGGATTTGCTGGAACGTTGGCAACAACAATTGCCACAAGGAACACCTAACCAATTTGTCTATGGATTACCGCCATTTGAGTTACAGGATTTTAATCAACAACTCAAGCTGCATGGTTGGCAAGGGACGCCGATGTACCCGAATATTCGTGGGCGTTTAGTTGCCAAAAATGATCTCCCTTTTTCGGATGCCTTAATTAAAAGCAATAATTCATTACGCCGTGAATTAAATCTTACGCAGGCTGCAACTTTTCCGAAAGATAATCAAATCATCGCGGGCAGTCAGCACTTTCAACAGGTTAACGAAGTATCGGTAGAGGTGAAAACCGCACAAGAACTGGGTATTCAAATTGGAGATCGACTGAGTTTTAGCCTTCCTGAAGGGATTTTGCAAGCCAAGGTAATCAACCTTCGCAGTGTTGAGTGGGAAAGCTTTAGTCCAAACTTCTTCTTTATTTTTTCTCCCCAAACCATGGATGAAAATGCCGGCAGCTATTTGGGGAGTTTCTATGTTCCACCGCAAGATAAAAATCAATTGATTGGTCTAATTCAGCAGTTTTCGAATACCGTGTTTATTGATGTCAGTCTGATTTTGGATGAGATCAAACGCATCGTCAGCGTATTGGTTCAGATTATTACTATCTTGGCGATGTTGGTCAGTATTTCAGGCATTTTGGTCTTGGTTGCATGTTTGAATTTATTTATGGATGAACGCAAAAAAGAAGTGGCATTACTGCGTTCCTTTGGCAGTTCCAAGCAAAAGTTAAAGTCGATGCTCAGTTTGGAAGTTGGTTTGATGGGGCTAATTTCGGGTGTTGTGGCATGTATTTTTGCTGAAGTGATCAGTGCGATTGTCAGTTATAAAATGGAACTGACCATCCAGCTACATGCAGAGATTTGGTTGATCCTCCCACTGGTAATGACCTTAGTCTGTACATTGATCGGACGTTATCGCTTAAGTTATCTTTGCGACATCCCACCCTTAGAAAGCTTACGTGAACTAAATGGTTAAGAGGGGAGATGGTTAACAGCCGAGCAAGTTAAGAGTGGAGCAGGAACCCAGTGCGCAGTCCAGGTTTAGACATGATTTGACGTGTTTGCAACATGTCTGTGTTGATAGCCACAGGGTTCATTCCACTGTTTAACGTGCTGCGAGAGATTGCTTCATCAGTAGGATAAAGTGTTCCCAAAGCGGTAAAATCGGTTGGATTAATTGTTGGCAATGTAGATAAAACAGATAGCATCCGACAGCTGCGGCTATTAGACCGATCATTTGAATGAGCAGGGATTGATGTAATTTTTGTCCCACATACCAAATGAAAGCCAATGCAGCGCCCATCAACATGCCGCCAATATGCGCGGCATTATTAATTCCACTAATCATAAAGCCCATCGCGAGGTTAATGCCCATCACCATCAATAAGGTTTTTTTATCCAGATAAAATTGCTGTTTAGGTAACATAGGGAGCAGTGAAATAATCGTTAACGCTGCACCCAGTCCCATCACTGCACCTGATGCACCTGCACCAATACTCGGGAAAAGCTGCTGATTGGCTGCACCTTCGGCCAATAATGCATAACTGTCCTGAATGGTTAAATACCCACTCAATAAGCTTCCCATCAGTCCGGCTAAAACATACAGACCGAGGAAGTAGAAACGACCTAACATTTGCTCGGCAACACTGCCAAAAATATACAAAGCCCACATATTCAACATCAGGTGAATCAGGCCAAAATGAAAAAACATACTGCTGAATAAGCGGATGGGTTCCTCTAAAAAGGTTAAAGGTGCATAATCAGCACCCCAACGCAAAGCATCCAGTGTGTCGGGTTGGCTAACGTTCATTCCATGCAACACTTGCCAGCCAAAGAGTCCAACATTGATGGTAATTAAGAGTGCCGTGATCCACCACAGTTGGATTTGCAGCTTACGGGTTGATACAGCAGGAGGGCTGAGTTCAGACATGCTATTCTTGTACTGTGTCAAAATATTTAAAAATAAGCTTAACATGAAAAAACAGAATTTCTGGAGTAACACACTGACATGAAAGCCTTTATTGTTCGTACATTGTTAATTCTTGTCAGTCTTGTGCTTTTGGTGCAGCTTTGGATCTTTGGTAGTCTGGTGTGGTGGCGTACGCATCCTGTGGAATCGACGATGATGATGCGTTTAGATTATTGGTCTGAGCCATCCAAACCGATTAAACACGAATGGCGTGATTACGACCAAATCAGTGATTATGTCAAACATGCTGTTGTTGCCGCGGAAGATGGCAAGTTTTTACAACATAAAGGTTTTGATTGGGAAGGCATGCAAAATGCTTTAGAACGCAATAAAGATAAGGGCAAAGTGGTTGCAGGTGGATCGACCATTTCTCAGCAATTGGCAAAAAACTTATTTTTATATAATAAGCGGTCATTTATTCGAAAAGGGCAGGAAGCTGTTGCAACATGGATGATGGAACGCATGTGGACGAAGCAACGTATTTTAGAGGTATATCTCAACTCGGTTGAGTTTGGGGATAACATCTATGGCGTCGAAGCTGCAACACAGCACTATTTTGGTAAAAGTTCACGGAGTTTGAGCCGAGAACAAGCAGCGTTTATTGCGGCTATTTTACCCAATCCAAAATATTATGATGAAAATCGACAGGATCGTAAGCTGAATTATCGAAAACGCATGATCCAAAAATATATGCGTTATAGCCATATCCCAGATTAAGAATGATCTAAACACTCGTCAAATGGCATGGCAGCGATTTGAATTACAACAAAAAGCTCATATTAATGGGCTTTTTTTATGAAATTGTCACAAATTTGAAGCATACTAAACTGAGTACAGCACACATTTTTTAATATGGGTTTGAAATGAATACCGCAGCTGAAGTCGCGCAAGTACCTACTGAATATACTTATAATGATCGTTATATCAATCGAGAGTTATCGATTCTCGACTTTCATCTGCGTGTGCTCGAACAAGCGGTTGACCCCATTCATCCATTATTAGAGCGGATGAATTTCTTACTGATCTTTTCACGTAACTTAGACGAATTTTTTGAAATTCGTGTTGCGGGAATGATGGAACAGCTAGACTTAGGTAATGAAAGCCGCAGTCCAGATGGCTTAACACCAAAACAAGTATTAGATGAAATTTCTGCGACAGCGCATGCTGCAATTGAGCGCCAGTATCGTATTTTAAATCAAGAAATTTTACCCAAACTGCGTGAAGAAGACATTTGCTTCTTACGTCGTGGTGAATTAACCCCTGCACAGTCGGCATGGGTAAAAAAATATTTCCAAGAACAAGTTGCACCAGTTTTAACCCCAATTAGTTTAGATCCGGCACATCCATTCCCTCGCTTGGTCAACAAGTCATTGAATTTTATTGTGACTTTAGAAGGGAAGGATGCTTTTGGCCGTCAGATTGACTTAGCCGTTGTACCTGCACCACGTTCGCTGCCACGTGTCGTTCGACTCCCTGATGAGTTAACCGGTGGAAAAGAACATCACGTGATGCTATCGGCAATTATTCATGAACATGTCTCTGACTTGTTCCCCGGTATGACGGCGACGGGTTGCTACCAATTCCGCGTGACGCGTAATGCCGATTTAGCTTTAAATGAAGATGTTGAAGACTTGGCCAAAGCTCTGAAAGGTGAGTTGAATTCACGTCGTTTTGGTCGCGCCGTTCGCTTGGAAGTGACAGAAAATTGTCCGCAGCATATTTATGAATATTTGCTTGATGAGTTCGATTTAGAAGAAGAGCAACTCTATAAAGTAGATGGACCAGTTAACCTTGCACGTTTACTGTCAAACTTTAAACGTCCACATCTACGTTATGACGCGCATATTCCTGTTATACCGAAAGTACTCAAAAAATCTGAAAACATTTTTAGTGCGATGCAAAAGCAAGATATTTTGCTGCACCATCCCTTTGAATCATTCGCACCGGTAATTAATTTACTGCGTGAAGCTGCACGTGATCCACAAGTTTTGGCCATTAAACAAACGCTTTATCGAAGTGGCGCAGATTCGGAGATTGTGCAAGTTTTAGCGGAAGCAGCACGTAATGGTAAAGAAGTCACCGCTGTAATTGAGCTTCGTGCACGATTTGATGAAGAATCAAATATTGCTGTAGCCAATGTATTACAAGAAGCGGGTGCAGTGGTGGTGTATGGCATCGTGGGCTATAAGACCCATGCCAAAATGATTTTGGTGGTACGCCGTGAAAATAATAAATTGGTGCGTTATGTACATTTAGGTACGGGTAACTATCACGCGGGCAATGCGCGTATCTACACCGATTATGGCCTGTTAACTACCGATAAAGAACTCTGTGAGGATGTACATCGTATTTTCCAAGAACTGACCGGAATGGGCAAAATGGCGAAGTTGAAAAAACTGCTGCATGCGCCATTTACCTTACATACTCAACTGATCAATTATATTGATAATGAAATTGCCAATGCAAAAGCAGGTAAGCCTGCGCAAATCATTGTCAAGGTCAATGCATTAACTGAAGTTCAGTTGATCAATAAACTGTATGAAGCTTCACAAGCGGGTGTGCAGATTGATTTAATTATTCGTTCTATTTGTTGTTTACGTCCAGGTTTACCGGGGCTGTCTGAAAATATTCGCGTGCGCTCTATTGTTGGGCGCTTTTTAGAGCATACTCGAGTGTATTATTTCAGTAATAATGGCGATGCACGGATTTACTGTTCAAGTGCAGACTGGATGGATCGTAATTTATTTAATCGCGTGGAAGCCTGTTTCCCAATTGAAGATCCAGCCTTGAAAAAGCGTATTTATCAATTAGGTTTAGTGAATTATCTAAAAGATAATCAGCAAGCTTGGTTGCTCCAAAGTGATGGGCGTTGGATTCGTACGCATGTTCAAGAGGGTGAGGAAGCACACAATTCACAGCATGTCCTTATAGAAGCATTTAAATAAATGCGTTAGAAAAGTAAAAGGGAGCAATGCTCCCTTTATTTTTTTAATTTATAAGTTTTTTTGAATCATTTATCTGAACTAAATTTAGCTGTAGCTACTAATTTTTCGGTAGATATTTTTAACAAAACCATCAATTTGATACGTTGAAAGTTTTAACTCACGGACCATCTGCTCTTGAGTCGCGCTATGGCTGACCATATCTAAAATTTGGTATTCAGCTGGATTCAGACTGAGCTGCTTCGGCGCTGCATTTTGCGGACTAAAAGTTTCACTCAATAAAAATTTAGCAAAACTAGGATGAAGGGCAGCCCCACCTCTTAAAATGGTTTTCAGTTGGTTATAAGTGTCTTCAATCGGTTGTTGAATCAGCATATAGGCGGTTGCACCGATCTGAATCGCATGTAAGGTTAAATCAGCAGATTGTTCATTGACTAAAATGATGAGATTACTCGAAGGATAGATCTTTTTAATTTTATGGATGAAAGAGATATCAGACTGTTGCGTGACCACTAAAAAGATTAAATTGGGCAATTGATTGAAAATTTGTTGTTCCGCATCTGCTAAATTTTCTGAAAATGTAATGAGGTCTTCAGGATAACCGAGGTCTCCTAAGATGTTAAACAGCACTGTTTTTGAAGTCATCGATTGATGATCAATAATCAAAACGGGTACTGGTAATAAAAATTCACTCATCATACATTTCGCTCATTTATTATTTTAATCAAATTGCATTTCCATAATTTGCACGAATGCGAATCATAAAAATATACCTAGAAGTTGGGATTTATACATCAAAATATAATTAAGTTATTGTGATTTAATAGAATTTAAATAGCGTATATTTTTGGTGTTTTTCATTATTTTGAATGAAAAGATTTATGGTTTTTTGTTTTTAATTTTAGATTTATTGGTTAAATAACAATTAAATTTGTATTCGGATTGAAAAAAATAATCGAAATGTGAATACCGTATTTTGACAACGGATAAATTGGACTGTTTCCGATATGAATTTATTTCTATCTATTGCTTAGTTATTTTAAATATAAAGCGTAGTAAATATTTAAAATAATGTGATTGATTTTTAGTCAACATTTATTCTATAGGACCTTATTTTCAATTCGCCTACTTTATCTAAAATACCTGAAACTAGTGATTTTAACGAAGGTTATATTTTAATAAGATGTATTTATCTTCTTACTTATCTGGCTAGTGTGAAGATATTATCGAGGCGATGAATTGAGATATACATCAAGTCATATATTACCTTATCAGGCTACCTATTTGGGTTAGCCTTTTCTTTTTTCTAGATGCTGTATTTCATTTTTTAACTGATGTTATATAGTAACATCAGAAGCGCGATTTGATTTAAATAAAAACCGATATGCGTAAGGCCATCCGCAAGTGTTTGAGACAGGATGACTTCTAATCAAAAATGTTTTTGCGATACTTTGAATAAGTAGACGCTAGTGAACGAGTTTTGCGGTGAGGAGCATTGCTCTGCAAGATGGTTTTCTTACGAAGCGCACTTCTCATTTTGCCGAATGAAGAAACAACGTTTCGTAAGAGTACCTCCAGCCGAAAACTAATCTCTTTATTCAATCCCTAGATGTAAGATTCCATCGAATAGATTTAAAAATGCGAAATTACTTTTACGTGAGTAACATCAGTTTTTAAATTAATATTAACTTCTGCACAATAAAAAAGAGAGCCATGTGCTCTCTTTGATATTCACGGATTGATTATTGATTAGTGTAGATTATTGGTGATTTTCTGCAAGATTTGAAGCAATACATCAAATTCACTTTGAAGCGGCGTACTCTTACGCGTCACCAATGCCAATGTGCGTGTAGGACTTGCTTCAATTTCTTTTACAGCCAAATCTTCATTGGCTTTGATCATATTGGTATGAACTGCAATTTCAGGCAATAAGGTAAAGCCTAAATCTGCGGAAACCATCTCAACCAAAGTTGGTAAAGAGCTTGCTTTTAAACGATGGTCATTTTTACGTTCACCAATCGGGCAAGCACTCAAAGCATGATCACGTAAGCAATGGCCTTCTTCAAGCAACATTAAACGAGATAAATCTAGGTCGTCTAAAGATTTCGCTTGAGCTGCATTTTGGTCAGCTTTGTTGTACACCAAGAACAATTTTTCTTTGTTTACTTCTGCAACTTTCAAGCTACGTGTATCGAAAGGAAGAGCAAGTAATACGATATCTAGATTACCGTGCTCGAGTTTCTCAACAATTTTTTCACTTTGTGCTTCATGTAAATGCAATTGAATTTTTGGTAGTTGCTTATGCACTTCTTCTAATAATGGTGCAAGTAAAAATGGCGCAATAGTAGGAATGACCCCTAGATGTAAATCACCCGTTAGAGGTTCGCTCATTTCACGACTTAAACGCATTAGGTCTTGCGCATCTGCCAATAGAACTCGAGCTCTTCCGACAACTTGTTCACCAAGAGGAGTTAAACGCACGTTTTGACGGTCGCGTTCTACCAATACGCCACCTAGTAAACGCTCAAGTTCCATGATCCCGCCAGACAAAGTAGACTGGGTGACAAAAGAACGACGCGCAGCTTCAGTAAAGTGTAGCGTTTCTGACAGTGTTACTAGATATGACAGCTGTCTTAAGGATGGTAATGCAGCCATAGTGTCCTAATTTATGATTTAAAGTGATCAGCAAACAAACCGCTAAGATATGGAATAAAATGCGGTGGGATATCATGCCCCATTCCATCAATTAATTCAAATTTAGCACCTGAAATAGCCTTTGCAACGGCCTTACCATGGCTTGGCGGCAGCAAACGGTCACGAGCTCCATGAACCACAATGGTTTTATGCTGAATTTGTTTATCCAACTGCAGCAGGGAACCTGTACATAATATTGCTAAAAACTGTTGAAGTACACCAGCTGGGTAATAACTCCGTTTATAGAGTTTACGTGCAGTTTGTATCGCTTCAAGCTGATTAATATAGCCTGGAGAGCCTATAATATTAAAAACTTTCAGACTATGGTTAATAATGCCATCTTCATCGTTAGATTCAGGTTTTTCAATTAGACTAAATAATTGCTTTGGAAATGGTGGTGGAAGTAAGGGGTGGATGTTACTGGTAAAAAGTAAGCTTAAGTTGTGCACTTTATCTGGATAGCGTGCCGCCACGATTTGAGCAATCATGCCGCCCATCGAAGCGCCTAAAATATGGACTTTATCAAGTCCCATACGATCAATTAACAGTGCAACATCGTCTGCCATATCGTATAGATCATAAGGCGCACCTTGATTCTCTAGACCTAAGGCAAAACGTCCCATCAGTTTAAAGGTGTTAAGACGTGGGCCTGGGTTACGAATTTTACTCGACAGACCAATATCGCGATTATCAAAGCGAATAACTCGGTAACCTTGGTCTATTAGGGACTTACAAAAGAAATCGGGCCAATACAACATTTGTGCGCCGAGTCCCATAATCAATAAGATTGCAGGATCTTCAGGATGACCACCCACCTCGACATGAAGTTCAATGCCATTGCCTAACTCAACGCGAGTTTCATGCATAAAAGAGGCATAAGGTGAAATATTAAACTGAAGGGCACTATTCATTGTTATTTTCCTTTAAAAAGGACGTCTATTATTATCAGGACGTCCTTGTATTTAAACCTTAAACTGAAGCGGGAATCAAGTCCGGAACCTGCTTAGTCAAAGTTAAGCGTTGCTTCCCAGCAGTTGCACCGAGCAGTACAAATCCACGTAATACGCCATCTTGATCGATCGCACGGGCAATCATGCCATCTTCAAGTTCTTCTGTTTCCCATTGAGTTTCAACATCAATAGGTGCAGGAAGAACAGTTAAAGGTGCTGCAGGTGTTTTAACGGCTACAGGCATAGCTGGATAATGCACAGCGGTATGCTCACCATTGAGGGTTTTTGCCAAAGCACGTGCTTGTTGCATGATTGGCATCACGTATGGCAGAAGGGTACCATTAACTTCAGCACAGTCACCGACAGCATAGATATCTGCCAAGTTGGTTTCTAAGCCTTTATTGGTTAATACACCACGACTGGTGTGAATGCCGGCTTGTTTTGCTAAGTTAATCTCAGGCTGTAGACCAATCGCAGACAACACAACATCTGCCACTAAGCTTTGACCATTGGCAAGGCTAACTTGATAGTCACCATTTTCAATACGTGACACTTTGTCGACTGTCGTACCTAAAACGAATTGAATACCCGTTTCTTCTAAATTGCTTTGGAATTTAGCTGCAACATGAGACGGCAGTAGGCGACCTAAAGGTTGCGGAGCTAAATCGACCACCGATACTTTCGCCCCAGTATTTTGGAGGTCGTTGGCAAATTCACAGCCAATCAAGCCTGCCCCTAAAATCACCACACGTTTATCTTCACGTGCTGCAAGCTGTTTACGGAAAGCTTTGTAGTGATCTAAATTGTTGACGACATGAATGTCTTCACTGCCATCACCCGAAATAGCTAAGCGAATTGGATTTGCGCCGACTGCTAAAACGAGTTTTGAATATAGTTGTGTTTGAGTTCCATTTTGGCTTTCAATAGTAAGCTCATGTTTTGCTGCATCAATGGATTTAACCCAACTCTTATTGATGATTTGCATATTGAGTTGAGCCGACATTTTTTCGGCATCCCCTAGAGGGATTTGCTCAGGAGTTTTATTACCAACGAGCGCATTGGATAATGTCGGTTTAGCGTAGTTAATGGCATCATCCGCACAGATCATAATAAGTTCTAGTTCAGTATTTAACTTTCGAAATTCACGTGCAACGGCATATCCCGCCATACCAGAACCAATAATGACAATAGGGCGCATACTCAACTCCAAACACATTTCATATTTTTTAAAGACAAAAAAAAGACCATAACGATGATGGCCTTAGATTCTATTTATTAGATTTCAACCATTTCAAAATCTACTTTTGAGACGCCACAGTCTGGGCAAGTCCAATCATCTGGGATATCTTCCCATTTCGTTCCTGCCACGATACCGTCTTGTGGCCAGCCTTCTGCTTCGTCATAAATCCATCCACAAACGATGCACTGATACTTTTTCATTCCATTCTCCAAAAACTGACACAAAATTAAGTCAGTAAATACTTCATAACTGTATAAGTTTATACCTTAAGGTTAATTAGCCTTATACAGTAGACTCTTATGTTAAATTTTTACGCAGTTCTAACGATAAAGTAAAGTGGCTAAGAGTTTAATGAGTGAAATTAAAAGCAGAATGGCAGTGAGGGACAATAAATATCATCAAAACCCCAGATCTGGGAAAAATTGTCTGACAATATTTATGCCTATTGAAAGCTATATTGGAATTCATTTCCGTGAATTGGGTTCTAAATACCGCTTTTTCTATATTCATAGACTAAAGTCTTGCAGAAAAAAACTCTAAAATCTTTTATTTTATGATTAGGAAAATATATATTTGATATTTTTTAAATAAATACAATATTAATAATCAATAACTTATGTAAATTTGCTGTATCTTAAATATGCATTTTAGTCGGGGGTTAGCTGTTCTTTTCTCTCAAATCGCGTTAAAATTCACACATTCCTTCCTTAATTTATTTTCTCCTATTATGAGTAATTCTACTGCTGCGGCATTGTGGTCTAACATTCGTACTGTCCAAGATTTCCCAAAACCAGGAATTTGCTTCTTTGACCTTACGCCGTTATTTATGAATAACATCGAATCGTTAACTGATGCCCTAATTGCAAGTATTCCAGCTGAGCAATTGGCAGAAGTAGATAGCTTTATTGCGGTTGAAGCGCGTGGTTTTGTTTTGGCAAGTTTACTTGCTCAGCGTACTGGCAAAGGTTTGGTCTTGGTGCGTAAAGCCGGCAAATTACCACCACCAGTGGTCGGTGTTGGTTACAGCCTTGAATACGGTCTAGATCGTCTTGAAATGTCGGCTGAAATCGAATCACAAAAAGTGATTATTGTAGATGACGTATTGGCGACGGGCGGTACGCTTCGTGCAGTGAAACAATTGGCTGAAAAATGTAAACACCAAGTTTTAGGAGCAAGCATTTTCTTAGATTTGCCTGACTTGCATAAAGATTTAGGTTTAAATATCTGGTCTGTTTTAGATGATAAAACACGTCCTGAAGCAGATGCTGCCTAAGCGTCAGCTTTAAAATGTAAAAAGCCTTGTCTATGACAGGGCTTTTTTATGTCTGATAAAAACGACGTTGCTGCTTATGATGAATATTATGATTTATTTTTTTAAGTAGTTTAATTCGAGATGCTGGATTAAATCATTAATATTTTCAGGGCATTGTAGACGATGGTGTCCGCCATCCATGACTTGAACTTGCATATAATCTTCGAGTTGTTGCTCTGCTTCATACATATCTAAGATTTCATCACCACGTTCGATATAGGCAATTTGTGGAATATCGTGATCCAAATCCATTTCATTGATTGCAGGGTAGTCGTCGCGAAAGTCTGGATGCAGGCTCGGGTTGGCAATTACACACGGAATGCGATGAAACAGCGACATTTTCAAAGCCCAGTATGCCCCGAGACTATGACCGACGATGATATCGGGCTTAATAGTTTCAATACTCTCGTGGTAAAAGTCCGCAACAGTTTGAAAATTTAAGTTGCGATAGTCCACTTCAATGCAGAATTTTTGTTTTGCATCGATGGCATGGAATTTGGTGGATTCACGGGAAGAATCTAATCCATGTAAAAACAGAATTTTCGATAAGCAGGAAGTCATTGTTTTTCTACACACTGTTTTCAGGCATTTTGGATGTGTTGAATATTTTATTTTTCAACAATTTTATGATTTCATTGTAGAGAGAATTGTCAAAAAGAGAATTTAGCTTTTGGTCTAATTTGTAGGCATTTAAAAGACTTTAGTCTTAAAGAAAATAGAGTAAAAGGTTGAATTAAGCTATTGAAATATATTTCAATATATTGATGTTTATGGATGTTTTAAAGTATGTGGTTGTCATTTAGATGTCGCTAAATATTGGCTTACTGAGTTTAAATATTTAACTTTTATCTCGTGCATATCTGAAAGGTATGAATTAAGCAAACCTGAAAGTATAGCTGTCAAAACAACTTACTTTGATAAATTTCAACTTATTGAAAAAATGCGCACATTGCTTACTGCTCAATTCAAAGGAAATCTGCTATGCTATGCAACTTCCGTTTTTTAACTATTTGAGACAGAGATGACGCAACATAACGCTCAATCGACTTCTGAACAAGCCATTTCCGAAAACGATTTAATTGCACAGCGTCATGCCAAGTTAGAGCACATCAAAGAGCACGCCAAGGAAACAGGTGTTAGCCCGTGGCCTAACACATTTAAGCGTGAACACTATGCACAAGATTTACAAGACCAATTCGCTGAAAAATCAAAAGAAGAAATTGAAGCAGGCGAAAAGGTTTATGTAAAAGTTGCTGGTCGTGTGATGTTGAACCGCGGTTCATTCATCGTAATCCAAGATATGACTGGTCGTATCCAGCTTTATGTACCACGTAAAGAGTTGGATGCTGATGTTCTTGCAACTATTAAAGCACTCGATTTGGGCGATATTATAGCCATTGAAGGTTATATTGGTCGTTCTGGTAAAGGTGACCTGTATGTTCATATTGAACATTTTGAGCTTTTAACTAAATCACTTCGTCCTCTTCCAGACAAATTCCATGGTTTGACTGATACTGAAGTTAAATACCGTAAGCGTTATTTAGACCTCATCATGAACGAAGAAACACGTAAAACTTTTGAAATTCGTGCAAAAGTGGTGTCAGGTATTCGTTCATATTTGAGCAATGAGCGTTTCATGGAAGTTGAAACACCAATGATGCATGTGATTCCGGGTGGTGCGTCTGCGCGTCCATTCGAAACTCATCACAACGCTTTGGATATGCCTTTATTCTTACGTATTGCACCTGAGCTTTACTTAAAACGTTTGGTCGTTGGTGGTTTTGAGCGTGTGTTCGAAATTAACCGTAACTTCCGTAACGAAGGTGTATCAACACGTCATAACCCAGAATTCACCATGATCGAATTCTACCAAGCGTATGCAGACTACAAAGACCTGATGGCTTTGACTGAAAATATGCTTGAAAAATTGGCGATCGACATCTTGGGTTCGACTGATGTGCCTTATGGTGATGAAGTGTATAGCTTCAAAGGTCCATTCAAGAAGATTTCGATGTTTGATGCGATTCTTGAACACAACCCAACGTTCACTGCTGAAAATGTAGCTGACCGTGAGTTCCTTGCTAACTTCGTTAAAAATGAACTGAAAGAGCAAGTAAAACCTGGTTTTGGTTTAGGTAAACTTCAAACCATCGTATTTGAAGAAACTGTTGAAACTGAACTTCGTCAACCGACATTCATCACAGAATACCCTGCGGAAACTTCACCATTAGCACGTCGTAATGATGATAATCCACATATTACCGATCGTTTTGAATTCTTCATCGGTGGTCGTGAGTTGGCAAATGGTTTCTCAGAGTTAAATGACCCAATTGATCAAGCTGAACGTTTCCAAGCTCAAGTTGCCGAAAAAGATGCAGGTGATGATGAAGCAATGCATTACGATGCAGACTTCATTGAAGCATTGGAATACGGCTTACCTCCTACAGCGGGTGAGGGTATCGGTATTGACCGTTTGGTCATGTTATTTGCCAATGCTGCAAGTATTCGTGAAGTGATCTTGTTCCCACATATGCGTCATAAAAACTAATTTAGTTTTTGAAATAAAAACCCGCTTAATGCGGGTTTTTTTATTGTTTCAATAGAGGATATTTAATTCTTCTTAGCCAATTTTCAGACAAAAAAATACGCAATGATTGGGGTGTTCATTGCGTATAACAACGAATCTGTTTTCACAGGTTCGGTAAAGGAGAAATGTTATGAATTTAGATATTCCTAAAACATAAATAGATAATAGAGTGAACGGTCAGTCATTTCATTGGTGTTCACGTTAAGTGATGTTACCTAACGTTAAAACTAAGGAGATTTTGTGAATACCTTCACAAAAAGTGCCTATAAAAAAGCCTTTCACATTGGAAAGGCTTAATTTTATAGAATTTTTTAAATTTAGAAGTGGAAAACACCCAGTCCAGATTTAATTTCATCTAACGTTTGTTGGGTAATATCACGGCATTTATCGGTACCGGTTTTTAAAATATCCATGATGTAGTCAGGATCTTTTTGCAATTCTAAACGGCGTTCACGGATCGGGCCGATCAGCTCTTTTAGCACGCCTTCAAGACGCTTTTTCACAGTACCATCGCCTAGGCCACCACGACGATAGTGTTCTTTCAGCTCTGCAACAGCTTCTTTATCAGGATCGAATGCATCGAGGTAAGTAAATACGACGTTACCTTCAACTTGACCTGGATCTTCAATACGTAAATGATTTGGATCGGTATACATTGCATTAACAGCTTTCTTGATATCTTTATCAGTCGCGTCAAGCACAATGGTATTGCCCAAAGATTTAGACATTTTTGCTTTACCATCAAAACCTGGCAAGCGGCCGACATTAGAGAGTAAAGCTTTACATTCAGGAAGTACGTCACGACCAATTTGACGGTTTAAACGACGAACAATTTCGTTGGTTTGTTCAATCATTGGAATTTGGTCTTCGCCGACAGGAACGACAGATGCTTTAAACGCTGTAATATCGGCAGCTTGAGCTACTGGATAGCATAAGAAACCTGCAGGAATGTCACGCTCAAATCCACGCATTTGAATTTCAGATTTGATGGTTGGATTACGCTCTAAGCGAGACACCGTCACAAAGTTCAAATACAACATGGTCAATTCATTTAATGCTGGTAAGCATGATTGAACGCAAATCGTGGTTTTGGTTGGGTCAATTCCTACAGCAAGATAATCGGTTGCGACTTCAATAATATTGCGACGAACTTTTTCGAAGTTATCGGCATTATCAGTTAAGGCTTGAGCATCAGCTAAAAGAAGATGTTGATGATGCGAATCTTGTAAACCTACACGTGAACGTAAAGAACCTACAAAATGACCTAAATGTAATTGTCCAGTCGGACGGTCGCCAGTCAAAATCACTGGACGATTATCTTGAGTACTCATTATCTGTTCCAAAGTGGTAGTCAAAGCTACGGCTGATTTTCAAAGAATGTCCCCATTGTACGGCATTCTATTTTTGATTGTTACTGACACAGCACAATTGACTGAAAAATGGGTGAATATTTTGTTAATTATTAAAAAACTAAATACAATTTTAGCGTTAAATAGAATTAGAATATTAAAAAATGCCTAAAGGATAAAAATAATGGCGAATAGCTTATTAATCTTACTTGATGATATTGCAACTGTGCTGGATGACGTTGCTGTTATGAGTAAGATGGCAGCCAAAAAAACAGCGGGTGTCCTTGGGGATGATTTAGCACTGAATGCGCAACAAGTCAGTGGTGTCCGTTCAGATCGTGAACTTCCAGTTGTTTGGTCTGTGGCCAAAGGTTCTTTTATTAATAAATTAATTTTGGTTCCGGCTGCTTTATTGATCAGTGTGGTTGCACCTTGGCTGATTACACCACTATTGATGATTGGTGGTTTGTTCTTATGTTATGAAGGTGTGGAAAAAGTTCTGCATAGTTTGCATCATAAAAAAGCCAAAACAGAAGGAGTTGCTCGTGAAGAGATGACTCATATTGAAACGGATTTGGTGACTTTTGAGAAAGAAAAAGTCAAAGGCGCCATCCGGACCGATTTTATTTTATCTGCTGAAATTGTGGTGATTTCATTGGGTACGGTTGCAACTGCGGCATTTGGGACCAAGGTCATGGTACTTTCGGTGATTGCAATATTAATGACCGTTGGTGTCTATGGTTTTGTCGCGATGATTGTCAAAATTGATGACTTAGGGCTTTATCTCACTCAACAAGCATCACAATTTAAAAAGACCGTTGGACAAGGTTTGTTAGCATTTGCACCTAAGTTGATGAAGACATTGACCATTGTCGGTACCATTGCCATGTTTTTAGTGGGTGGTGGCATCATTACCCATGGTGTGCCTTTACTACACCATTTTATTGAAGGCTCTGTAGATTATGCAGAACATATTCCTACAGTTGGCAGTATTGTGGGTGCATTAACACCGACTTTAATCAATTTAGTGACAGGTTTTATTGCAGGTTTAATCGTGTTGTGCGTCGTATCTTTAATTCAAAAAGTATGGCCAAAGTCGCAAAAGGATTAATCTGTAAACGCACGGATATCAACTATTTTATATAAGGAAGATCACTATGCGCTGGAAAGGTCGAAGAGTTAGTTCAAACGTAGAAGACCGTCGCGGTGGTGGCGGTGCAAAAGCGGGTGGGATCAGTATTCTCGGTTTGGTTGTGGCATTTGTTGCGTGGAAGTTTTTTGGTGTAGACCCGCAGCAAGCATATCAGGCGACCAAACAAGTGACTTCACAGGGTCAAACGGCTGAAGTCAAAGGTCTGGATAATCCAACACCTGAACAACAAGAAGCGATGGATTTTGTTGGAACGGTTTTGGCTGATACGGAAGATACATGGACTAAAGTCTTCCAAGAACAGTTAAATGCCCAGTATAAACCGCCTAAGTTGGTTATGTTTAATGGTGTGGTCAACTCGGGTTGTGGTACAGCACAAGCTGCAATGGGGCCGTTTTATTGCCCAGCAGATCAAAAGGTCTATATTGATACTACATTCTTTAAAGATATGCGTACGCAAATGGGCATTACGGGTGAACAAAATCAAACTGAATTGAGTCGTCAAGATCAGGCGGGTGATTTTGCGCAAGCCTATGTGGTTGCCCATGAAGTTGGACATCATATCCAAACGATTTTAGGCATTTCTGATCAAGTTCAACAAGCCCGTGCGCAAGCCTCAAAAGCTGAAGGTAATCGTTATTCGGTCATGCAAGAACTACAAGCAGACTGCTTTGCGGGTATTTGGGCGCATCATAATCAACAGCGTACCCAATTTTTAGAGCAGGGCGATGTAGAAGAAGCGATGGACGCTGCACATAAGATTGGTGATGACTATTTACAGAAAAGTGCAACTGGGCAAGTGGTCCCAGATAGCTTCACGCATGGCACCAGTGAACAACGTATGAAATGGTTCCAGACAGGGTTGAAATCAGGCAATATCAATAGCTGCGATACCTTTAATCAAGCCATTTAAAACAAAAAAAGAGGATGCAAACATCCTCTTTTTTCATTGATAAATTGATTGAAGCTCATTTGTTGAGAAATGATCTAAAGTTTCGAACAATACGATAGCTCACATACAAGGCGGCAAATGCAAATAAAGCCACGCCAAAAACAGTATATTTAAGGCCTGAAATATCGTTTTGATAGAACTGTTTTAATTGGGCATCGCTATAGCGTAATTGTTGTTTTTGTCCAGTGCGGCTATTGGTAAAACTCACACTTTGGATATATTGAAATTGTCCGATTTTCAGTAAATCGAGGTGTTGAATTTGTCGGGTATGTTGCTGATTAAATTCATCTAGACAAATATCTTGTGCATAGTTTTCACAGCTCAGCTTGGCAAGATAACCATTATTCGCCAGCATGATAAATATTGCATGATCAGGTGATTCATTATTGGAGACCAAAACCAATTGTTCTTTGGGTGTTGAATCCAGTGAAACCTTTTTTGCCTGACTAAAATAGTGCTCAGCACGTAAAATTTCCTGTGTCTTGCTAAAACAAGTCAGGATCAGCGCTGCAGTAATGATAAAGATCACAGCAGCAAAAAAGAGTCGAAAAATAGTTTTAATGGTCTGATGCATAGGAGAAATAAATTAGAGGATAAAAATGCATAAAATCGATGCAGGCTTGCTATGTTAAAGGATCTTGATAAAAGATGTGAAAAAAACTGAATTGATACACGTAATTTAGATAAAATTCGTTAGAATATTTTATTTCCAAATACTAAAAAATTTAGTATTTATTTTCAAAATACCTATATCTCACTCTGTAGGCGACACAGCACCAAAATTGGGAACGAAATGGGAAATTATTTTTTTCTACAGGTTTTTACCGTTATTTTTGCACTTTCAATTGCAACCACGATTTTTAATAAACGTATCTTGGGCTTTCCACAAGCCATAGGTGTTCCCATTGTTTCTGCAATTTTTGTCTTTATTTTGCAATGGGGCGCAAGTCTGCTCAATGGCAATCAATTTGTGACGATTAATTTGCACAATATTGAAGAGGCCGTTCGTCATATCGACTTTTATGACTTTTTAATTAATGGCGTGATTTGTTTTATTTTGACCTCATCTGCCTTGAAATTTAAAGTTTCAGATTTACGTTTGCATTGGAAACCAATCAGTATTTTGGCCAGTATAGCCTTGGTGCTCTGTGCGGTGTTTTTTGGTGTTGCTTTATATGGTTATCAGTTCTTAATTGGTCATCATGTTGATTTATTAGTGTTGTTGTTATTAGGTGCTGCTTTAGGTGCGACTGACCCGATTGGGGTCAAAGGTGTATTAAGTTCTGTACGTGCGCCACATCATTTGATGGTGAAATTAGAAGGCGAATCTCTCTTTAATGATGCCATGTGTATTGCCGTGTTTATGACTTTACTCAATGTCTTGCAAGGTGAGCATTTTACCGTCCTTGGTACGCTTGAAACACTGTTATATGAAATTGTTGTTGCAATCATTATTGGTTGGGCATTTGGTTTAGGGATTTTACGTTTACTCCGCGGTAAACATGAAATGGAGTCCTTGATTTTAACCACAGCATTATTGGCAAGTGGTTCATATCTAGTCGCTTTATTCGCACATGCATCTGCACCAATTGCATGTGTTATTGGTGGTCTGATCGTTGGGAATAAATGGAAAGAAATCCTCCAAGACCGAGAAATCAGGGAAGTGAACCATTTCTGGCATACCGTGGAAGGAATCATCAATTCCTTCTTATTTACCCTGATCGGTCTCGAGTTATTTATCTTAGATTTAAGTCTTAGCTTGATTTTAGGCGGTATGGTGGCGTTTATTATTTTGCATGCATCGCGCTTTGCAGCAAACTATTTATCCTTCGCATTTTTCCCGAGTTTCCGCAAAAAAAGCTATAACGGTAGTCTTGCGATTTTATCGTGGGGTGGGGTTCGTGGCGGTATTTCATTGGCCCTAATCCTTGCGGTTGCCAATATTCCTGAACTTAGTGAATACAGTAGTATTTTGATTGGATATACATTTATCGCAGTATTAATGTCGGGCCTCGTGTGTGGCTTAGGTTTACCTGCTGTGATGAATGCTTTTTATTACAATCCGAATGAAGAAACCAAAGGCTTCAAAGGTTGGTACCAAAGAATGTGCCATAAAATGAATAAAAAGGGCTTCCAATATATTGTGGGCGAAGATATCCATGGTAATGAAACCATTACGGTTTATAACCCTGAAGCGTTAATAGATACCAAAGCGGATGATGGTGTAGCTGCGGTACATAACCCAGAAAAAGTGCAAGAAGTTCGTCGTTTGGAGAACCCCGAAAACTTCTAAAACTGATTTGTTTGACTTAAAAAAGGAAATGCGAGGGCATTTCCTTTTTTATTACTAGTTGTATTCCACCAAGTAACATCAAAATGCGTGAAATTATGACTAGTCATTCATCGGTATTATTGTGACTTGCATCACACAAATAAGTGTTTGTTATTACTTGTATAAAGATGGATCTAAAATCTGAGCCTATTGATAAAAATAATACAATATTCAAGCAATTGTGCAAAATAAATACAAAGCGTGATATAACGCACACAATTAAAAAATTATTTTTAATGAGTTGTAATTAAAGAAATTATTAGTCACCAATAACTCATTACAAAACCAAAAAGCATAAAAACGGCCCTAATACAAATAAATGAGGTTTTACCTATGCCGCAAATTTCTGTCATTTCTAAAGAAAGTCATAAAGTTTTGGATCAAGTTGAATCCAATCAAATTGGGCTTATAGAAAATTCTGTCATCGTAGTCAAAATCCGGAAAGAGGATGTTGCTTCAATTACAAAGAATGGTGCTGACGCAATAATCACCTTAAAAAATGGGGAAGTGATTACTGTACAAAACTATTTTAGTGAGGCGACACCAGATAATAGTTTGGTATTTGAGGATGAAGACGGCACATTGTATTGGGCCAAATTTACAACAGTCAACGGTGATATTGCGGATGTTATTCAGTACCAACCTTTAGATGAAATTGAACCGCTGCTCTATAACGATTCTTTGACAGGTGTAATTTTACCTTGGATTACGGGAGCAGCCGGTGCTGGTTTATTGGGTGCGGCTATTGGTGGTGGATCTGATTCATCTGGTGGTTCTAAGGATACGACTAAACCTGAAGCGCCTAAAGATGTAGTAATTACCGATGATGGTGAACATGTCACAGGTAAAGGTGAGCCGGGTACTACGGTAGAGGTGAAAGATCAAGATGGCAAAGTCATTGGCGCAGGCACAGTGGATTCATCAGGTAATTTTGGTGTTGAACTTAAAGATCCTTTAACCAATGGTGAAACTGTTGAAGTCACTGTGACAGACAAAGCAGGCAATGAGTCAGAACCAACAGAAGCTACTGCAAAAGACACCACCAAACCTGATGCGCCTAATGCAACCTTAAATGAAGACGGTACAGCAGTAACGGGTAAAACTGAGCCGGGTGCAAAAGTTGAAGTGCGCGATGAAAATGGCAAATTAATTGGTTCAGGAACTGCAAACAGTCTAGGTGAATTTGAAATCCCAGTATCGCCAGCAGTGACTGATGGTGAGACTGCCAAAGTTACAGCAAAAGATGTAGCAGGAAATACTTCTGATCCAACTACCGTTACAGGTGGTAAAGACACGACCAAACCTGATGCGCCTAATGCAACATTAAATGAAGACGGCACGGTAGTAACGGGTAAAACTGAGCCGGGTGCAAAAGTTGAAGTACGCGATGAAAATGGCAAATTAATTGGTTCAGGAACAGCAAACAGTCTAGGTGAATTTGAAATCTCGGTATCACCTGCAGTAAGCGATGGTGAAACTGCCAAAGTGACAGCAAAAGATGCAGCAGGCAATACTTCTGATCCAACTACCGTAACAGGTGGTAAAGATACGACCAAACCTTATGCACCTAAAGATGTGGTGATTACCGATGATGGTGAGCATGTCACTGGTAAAGGTGAGCCGGGTACTACGGTAGAAGTGAAAGATCAAGATGGCAAAGTCATTGGCACGGGTACAGTGGATTCATCAGGGAATTTTGATGTTGAACTTAAAGATCCATTAACCAATGGTGAAACAGTTGATGTGACTGTGACAGATAAAGCAGGCAATGAGTCAGAACCGACGGAAGCTACGGCAAAAGACACCACCAAACCTGATGCGCCTAAAGATGTGGTGATTACTGATGATGGTGAACATGTCACAGGTAAAGGTGAGCCGGGTACTATTGTAGAAGTGAAAGATCAAGACGGCAAAATCATTGGCACAGGTACAGTGGATTCATCAGGTAATTTTGATGTTGAACTTAAAGATCCATTAACCAATGGTGAAACTGTTGATGTCACTGTGACAGATAAAGCAGGCAATGAGTCAGAACCAACAGAAGCGACTGCAAAAGACACCACCAAACCTGATGCGCCTAATGCAACTTTAAATGCAGACGGCACAGTAGTAACGGGTAAAACTGAGCCAGGCGCAAAAGTTGAAGTTCGTGATGAAAATGGCAAATTAATTGGCTCAGGAACAGCAAACAGTCTCGGTGAATTTGAAATCCCTGTATCACCAGCAGTGACCGATGGTGAAACTGCCAAAGTGACAGCAAAAGATGCAGCAGGCAATACTTCTGATCCAACAACCGTGATTGGTGCAAAAGATACGATTAATCCTGAAATATCTATTGAAGATACAACTTTAACTCAGGATTCAATGCCTAAATTTAAAGGTAAAACAGAAGTTGGCACTGACGTTAGCGTTGTTATCAGAGATACTAAAGGCGAAATTGTTAATCAAGGAAAGGCAGAGGTCATCGGTGATCAGTGGAGTTATCGTGCTGATAAAACCCTGATTGATGGAGAATACTCAGTTGAGGCCATTGCTACAGATGCTGCTGGTAATATCGGTCGTACCACAGACACATCATTTACAATAGATGCTACAGCACCAATTGTCACGATTGACGATTTTAAAGAACCTAATTTTATAGGTACTGTGAATGAAGATGCGAATATTCAAGTCCAAGTACAAGATTCAAATGGCAAGGATATTGCTGGCACGACAACGGTAAAAGATGGTACTTGGACATTTACTCCAGATTCACCTGTTGCCGAAGCTGATTATACAGTGACTGTGACTGCAACTGATGCTGCGGGTAATCAACAGACAGAAAAGGGAACGGTTAATACCACTTTACCGACGGTTGATATTGACGATTTATTTGGTACATCGAATTTTGCTGCAGCATTTTCTCGTGTCAGCACATTAAGCGTGCCTGCAAACGTTCCGCAGACCAATCAAACGAAGCCAACATTCTCAGGAACTTCGACCAAAAGTGTAGAAGTGACGGTTTACCTGCGCGATGCCAATAATAAAGTTATCGATTCAGGCCTAGCGAAACTCGACACCGCTACAGGTAAATGGACCTACACGCCAGCGAATGAATTGCTCGAAGGCTATTATGTACTTGAAGCTGTATCAAAAGATGCAGCCGGTAATATTAGTAGCCCAGCATCTAAAACCTTCGTGATTGATATCACTGATCCAGTAATTGAAATTCAAAATGCAGTACTCACCAATGATGTAACTCCTGATGTAAAAGGCAAAACTGAAATTGGTTCTACCGTGACGGTTACAGTTAAAAAGCCGAACGGAGATGTTATTGAGACTGGTACCGCGACAGTGGATGCGAAAGGTGATTGGAGCTATAGCGTTAAGGCAAATTTAACGGATGGTGGATATCAAGTTACTGCTAATGCAAAAGACAAAGCTGGCAACATCAGTGATGATGTAAAGACCCAAGTGACTGTTGATAGTTCAGCACCAAAAGCAACAATTACGATTGCCGATAATGGCGATGTGAAAATCAGCTTCAGTGAAAAAGTCGTTGGCTTTGATGCTGACGATGTACAGGTCACTGGTGGCAAACTCAAAGACTTGGCACAACAAGCCGATGGTAGTTGGACTGCTAAAGTCGTGGCGAATGGCACAGATGGTAGTGCAGCGACCGTTAAACTCGATATTGCTTCAGGTAGTTATAGTGATGCGGCAGGCAATGCAGGTCAAGCAGCGACAGCTTCACATAGCGTGGCAAGTGTCGATAGTACAGCACCAAAAGCAACGATTACGATTGCTGACAATGGCGATGTGAAAATCAGCTTCAGTGAAAAAGTGGTCGGTTTTGATGCAGACGATGTACAAGTTTCTGGTGGAAAACTCAAAGAATTGGCACAACAAGCCGATGGTAGTTGGACTGCTAAAGTCGTGGCGAATGGCACAGATGGTAGTGCTGCGACCGTGAAACTGGATATTGCTGCAGGAAGTTATAGCGATGCGGCAGGCAATGCAGGTCAAGCAGCCACAGCTTCACATAGCGTGGCAAGTATCGATAGCACAGCCCCAACAGCAACGATTAGCATTGCGGATAATGGCGATGTGAAAATCAGCTTCAGTGAAAAAGTCGTTGGCTTTGATGCAGACGATGTAGAGGTCACTGGCGGAAAACTGACAGACTTAGCACAGCAAGCCGATGGAAGTTGGATCGGTAAAGTTGTGGCGAATGGCACTGACGGTAGTGCAGCGACCGTGAAACTGGATATTGCTGCAGGCAGCTATAGCGATGCGGCAGGCAATGCTGGTCAAGCCGCAACTGCTTCACATAGCGTGGCAAGTATCGATAGCACAGCCCCAACAGCAACGATTAGCATTTCCGACAATGGTGATGTGAAAATCAGCTTCAGTGAAAAAGTCGTTGGCTTTGATGCTGACGATGTACAGGTCACTGGTGGCAAACTCAACGACTTAGCACAACAAGCCGATGGTAGTTGGACTGCTAAAGTCGTGGCGAATGGCACAGATGGTAGTGCAGCGACCGTTAAACTCGATATTGCTTCAGGTAGTTATAGTGATGCGGCAGGCAATGCAGGTCAAGC